>CAJXJG010000018.1 GCA_913054425.1 uncultured Fidelibacterota bacterium | reverse complement strand
TAACTGAATGGCGGATTACTCCTTTTTCATCAATAAGAAACGACCCCCGTAGAGCAACATCTCCTCCCACTGTAGTTTCCAGATCATCGTCTTCTGTGGCTACAAAAGCTTCTTCGGCACCCAAGAGAACATCATATTTCCTTGCAATAGATTTATCTAAATCCGAAATAATAGGATAGTGAACATTCCCTATCCCTCCATCATTTACAGCTGTGTTTTTCCATTTTAAATGACTAAACTGTGAATCTACCGAACAACCCAGAACCTGGGTGTTTCGCTTTTCAAACTCGCCTATGCGATGATCGAAAGCGATGAGTTCGGATGGTCAGACAAATGTAAAATCGAGAGGATAAAAGAAAAGGACAACTTTTTTTTCTTTATAATCCGAAAGACTAATGTCCTTAAATGAATTATCCGGCATGACCGCTGTCGCCTTGAAATCCGGCGCTTGTTTTGTAACCAGCATTATTTCTCTCCTTTAATTAGTTATGAAACAGATTAATTTAATATAAAATTGGCAAGAACTTTTTGAGTAATCTAATTTCAAATAAAAACGATCTGATACAAAACTAAATTTACAGCCAAATGATTAAATATCATTTAAAATAAATCTAATTTTGAGTCGTATCCACACCTGCGGTTGGAATGCTCAGTGGTATGGTAGGAATTGCAGGATTAGATGTATCCGGTTCAGTTTCAATCGGTTTTGGTTTTTCTCCCCAATACGTCGGACGGGTTTGTAAACGGAATAAAATATTCTTATCAGTTAAATACACCTGAGGGTTTTCTTCCATACGAATTGTGTTTTTCCCAAAATTCGTTTTCGTTCGCCCAAGCACTAAATGACTCAATTCCTTATCTCCTGAATCATAAAGAAATAAATGCGTCCCGGTAGAATCATCTACGGAATATTTACTCCAATTGGCAGGATTTTTTGATATGGGGTCTAATTCCCTGCTTAACTGAAGAATACTGTCAAAGAAACTTTCCAAACTGGAAGATTTAACTGAAAGTGTATCGTGCCCGGTAATTACCCAGTTTGTGTCACTGCGAACTAATTCAATTTCCTTATCATCTTTTTGAATTACAAACCGGTGAATATTTTCTTTTTCCGCGGATACGACAGTTTTTGTTTGAACCGTATATTTTTTTTGGGATTGACGGTTTATGACGAACAGAACTAATACTGCCGCAAGGATAATGACTGCAATACGGGTTTGCTTAGCCATAAAATTCCTCAAGCATTTTCGATCTTGCTTGACTTCTTTTCAAACGAAAAATTCCAAAACCAACGACTAAAAGAGTTGGTAAAACCATATTAAACCATTTCCACCAGGCTTTTGCGCTGTCTTCAATTTCCGCTAAGGGGCGGTTTGTGATTTCACGTGACCGGAGGGCAATTAATTCCTTATCACCAAGCAAAAAATCCACGGCATTCATCACAAAAATGTGATTTTCTGGTGATGCTCCGCCTCCGTCATCCGCAAGAAAGCGTGAATCACTGACCAGGATCATTTGACTCAAGAATCCAGATTCAGGGGAACTGCGTTCCGACCGGGCAGCCAATAATTTTTTAGGCTGATTCAAATTCACCATGGCCGGATTTGTCTTCGGATCGGGATGCAGGTTAAAATACCCGCTCATCAGGGAAGACCTATTGGAACTATACATCAATGGTGAAACGTTGACTGAACCATCCTGCGGAATGGAATCGGTACGGATCTCACTGGCAAAAAATAATTGAACCTGCTCCAACCCGCTCACCAAGACTTCATCCTTATTAAAATCTCTCACAATTGGGAGGAGCGGATAAGCCATGGGGACATTCATCCTGATAAATCCCATGTTCTGCTGAACGTTCACCCGCCCACAGATCTTATCTAATACGAGATTTGTTTGAAGATCTAATCCATAAGATGCCGCAACTTCAAAAATGTTGGATGAAATTACACTGGCCTGCTGAGATTGAAGATCGGATTTTATTCGCGATTGAGCTAAAAATATATTTCCACCTTGATTCAGGAAGGTTTCAAGATTCTTCCGTTCGTTTTCCTGCAGGGAGTCTTCCACACCATTTACGAGAATCAATTCAATATTGTCCTCAATACTGTTCTGTAAATCTACATTCCTGACTGTGTAACGCTGCTGCAGTAAGGAGGAAATTATCCGGTTTTCAATTACCTGACCTTTGGTTTTTGCTATAGCTAATACTGGTTTATTCGTATCAACCAACCGTTTTATTTTTGTAGTAATTTCATATTCCAGCCCGGTTGTTGTCTGGATAACAGGAATAACTTCTTTCTCATCCTGATAATTTATTGCCAGCCCCATGAACACCCGTTTTATCTCCATTTTATCATTTTCAATAACCTGGAGCTGCACCGGCTGAATGCCCGCCTGTTGAGCTTCCTGTTCCAATTCTTCATTATCACCGGGTTTGTAAAACTGAAACCGAATATTCCCTCTTGAAAAGGCCGCATATTCTTCCAATATATCCTGCAGGAATCGCCGGTTGTTACCATACTGGCCAGGCAGGTTTCCGGAGAAATAGACCTTCATCGTCATCAGGTCTTCTATCTTTTCAACTACGGATCTGCTGGATTCCGAAAGGGTATACATTTTTTCTTTCGTGAAGTCAATGCGTCCGAACCAGTTACGGGATATCAGATTTAAAATAATCAGAATAACCAGGACGACACCGGCAGGTCCGACCAGGGATTTTTTCCATTCAAATTTTTGTTTTATTTCCATTTCCGGACCTCCAAAATCTGGATGGTGAGGAACAGAAAGAATCCAATGACTGACCCAAAATAAATAAGATTCCGGGTATCAATCACTCCCCGGGAAATGCTGGTTAAATGATAATCCACGCTAAGAAATTGGACCAACCCGGCCATTCCGGAAGGAACAAAAATCAATAGTTTGTCCATTAAAAAGAATACGATAACTATAAACACAGCAATGATAAATGAGACCACCTGATTATCTGTTAAGCTGCTGGCAAATGTTCCGGCGGAGGCATAGAGCGCGCCAACCAACGCCAATCCAAAGTATCCACAGAATGCTGCCCCGTAATCAACATTGGTTCCGACGTTTATCAAAGTGAAAAAATGAACGAAGGTTACAAGCAATCCAATTAAAATCAAACTCACAACTGCAAGGTATTTTCCTAAGACAAACTCATGGTTTTTCAATGGAAGAGTGCTGATTATCTCCATGGTTCCCAGGTTCCGTTCCCTGGCAATTAAACTCATTGAGATCGCAGGTATGAAAAAGAGAAAAATGAGCGGTGTAATGTTAAACAAAGCCCGCATATCGGATTGGTTTATGAGAAAAAAGGTATTGGTGAAAAAATATCCATTTACCAGGGCGAACACCACCAGGAAGATATAGGCCATGGGGCTGTAGAAAAACGAGCGGAGTTCTTTGAGGTATATCGTCCTTACATTATGCATTGGCAGGCTCCGTCACAGTTAATTTACGAAAAATATCTTCCAGGTTTGTTTTTGCTGGTGTCATTTCCAGAATAACCCAGTCCTTACTAACAGCATAAGCAAAAATATCCTTGCGCGGATCGCTTTTTGTCGGGTACTCTAGTTGAACTGTTGTGGTTCCCTTATTTTCAGAAATCCGGCCTAAATTTATGCTTGGAACAACTGCTTTCATTTCCTGGATTGAATCCTTATTAGCGTTCATCAATTCCAAAGTCATTTGGGTATTCCCCTGGGCGCCGGAAATCAACTCATCGCTTGTTCCGTCAGCAATAATTTCTCCTTTATGAATAATGATAATCCGGTCAACAGTTGCCTGGATCTCCTGTAAAATGTGACTGGAAATAACCACCAGTT
Organism: uncultured Fidelibacterota bacterium; assembly: GCA_913054425.1. GTDB lineage: Bacteria > Fidelibacterota > Marinisomatia > Marinisomatales > UBA8229 > UBA8229. Next base: position 12,417 of record CAJXJG010000018.1, on the reverse strand, counting down.
TTTCCCTGCCAAGGCGTTTAATGAGTCCACGAATTTCTACAATCTGGTTCGGATCAAGACCGGATACCGGCTCGTCCAGGATCAGTATCTTGGGATCATGGATCATAGCCGCCGCCAGACCCACGCGCTGTTTAAATCCCTTGGAACAGGCTCCGATTTGCTTGTGAATAATGCCTTTTAATCCGGATTCTTCAACTACCCTGGAAAAGGCTGAACTGAATTTGTTTCCTTTAATCCCCCGAATTGAAGCAATAAACTGGAGATAATCGTACACATTCATATCGGTATAAAGTGGGTTCAATTCAGGTAGATATCCAATCTGCTTTTGTATTTCATGTTCGTCCTCAAGGACATTCAGATCATTCACAAAAACGTTACCGGAAGTGGGCGCTAAAAATCCTGTAATGACTTTCAGCGTAGTAGATTTTCCGGCGCCGTTTTCTCCGAGAAAACCAACGATCTCTCCATCATTAATTTCAAAATTGATGGATTTGACAGCCTTCACCGATCCATAGTTTTTTGACAGATCACTGACTTTTATCATCTTATAAAATCCTTTTTAAAATTAGAAATTTTCGGGGGCGAAATTAGGTCAATACAAATTAAAGAGCAAAAAGTTCCGTAAATTATTTACAAATTATAAAAAATCACTGCCCTGGATTTGAAAGCACTATAGCAGTAGCCAAACCCAAACCAAGAGCATCCGCAATTAAATCCTTTTTACAAAAATGTCCTCCAGGCCTTTTTCGATCATAAAATTCTTTTAGCAGGCCAAGTGAAGCAGCGCTTGAAAAAGATATCCGCAGGGCATCATTCTCTTCAATGCTGTGTTTATTCACAACAATATATTGAACTCCCAGCACCAATAAAAAACTGAAAGATACATGCTGAAGTTTATCAAAACCAAACCAGGAATCCTGAACGGTTGTACTATCGTTGGGTAAGTCATTTGCCCTGATTGAAGCGAAAAGAATAAAAATTGCGATCCATAAAGTTCTCAGCCCACATCTGGAGGTACGGGTCACTTCAACAACACCATTTTTCTGGTTTGGACAAATTCTCCTGTAATCCCGCCGTCGTCTTTTAGGCGGGTACGAATCTGGTAAAAGTATACACCTGCACTCACCGGCTTGCCATGCATGTCTGTGGCATTCCACTGAACTGACTTGAAGCCTGCTTCCTGGGTAGTGTTTACCAGCTGGGTTACTTCTCTGCCTATTAAATCGTATACAGTCAATGTAACCTGCTCCTGCTTTGGAAGGTCGTAGCGAAGAAAAGTTATTGGATTGAAGGGATTTGGGTAGTTTTGGTGAAGTGTGTATTCTATCGGTATAACTGCCTTTTTCTCCAAGGTGAACCTGTTTGCTGTAGGTACCGTTATCTCACCTGCACCTTCAAGAAGGTATTCCCCTTTACCACCTTCAGAGGTCAGTACCCAGCTCATATGTCCACCAGCTTCTGTTACAATATCATAGCTAATGGTAAGATTAGCAGATGTATTCATCACTTCTATCTCACCAGATTCCACAGCATATTTCATATCTCCATTAAAACGGGCATCAAAAGCCCCTGCTGGAGGTTTTGGAGGTAAAGTGTAACTTAAGGAGTTTTCGGTTAGAATTTCATTACCAAAGAAAAGCGTTTGTCCATTGATCTTCAGTGTGTTTGATTGTTCCAGAGTCTGAAATGTGCGAACCTTTGCCATCGGAGCAGAAGCAGACAAAGTAATTCTCCCTTCCCCAAAGCTTCTGAGCCAGTAACCATATCCTGGTTCGATAAACTCAGCACTAATGTAACCAGAATCAAACCCGTAAATCGTTCCTGAAACAATAAGTCCGTCATCATCAGCAATTACGTTCACATCAACGGGGAAAGAGATCCCGGAAATAAGGTTCCATCCTTCAGTAATGAGAATGACAATACTTTCTAATGGTAGGCCAGATACCATGTTTGTACCTTCTTCATCAAATCGTAACCAGAAGCCATCACCATTCACAAGGTTTTCCGCTGGAAAGTAAGCACCATCAAATCCATAAAATGTACCATCAACGGCGTCAGGATAGACTGATAAATAATTAATAGGCTCTGTATCCACTGGAATTCCAACAATATTCCAACCTGTCAGGTGATCCACGCTAACTTCAATTTCCGCAGGAGATTCTTCAATTACCCTGATAATCCAACCGCCAAAACCATCGGGACCGTTGCCCATGCCGGCCATGACGGTTCCATCGTCAGAAATTGTAAGTCCTCTCATTAAATCCCAATCATCCAATCCTGTCATTCCCAGTTCAACGAGATAGTCCTGGAGGTTCACGAATTCACCAGTTTCTTCGGTATAAATACAGGCTTTATACTGTGTCATGCCCTGATAGAGGTACTGTCCGATAACAATATTGTTTTCAGACATATCAAGAGCCTGGCTTCTATTAAACATGGCAGAGTTAGGCGGTACTCCAAGCCCGCTCATTCCATCTTCTTCCGTCCAGATATACCCTTCAGTATGATTCCCACCGGTACCGCTTCCAAAACCGATCACAATTGAACCGTCATTAGTGATAGCTGTTACTTCTCCAGTTTCTGAACCTGCAGGTGAACCAATGAACGTAATATTACCTTGCGTATCCCATATGCACGAACGTCGTGTTCCGGAATTGTTTTGGTTCCATCCTCCAATAATATTTCCATTACCTGATACTGCCTGGGCCTTTTCGCTGTTGCCGCCATACTGACCTAGGCCCACAATTCCTGTGGAGGCGGTCCAATAAAATGCTTCGGTAGAACAACTGATCCAGCCCATTCCCACGGCTTTTGAACCATCAGAAGATATTCCCAATCCGGAACTTAAAAATGCGTCACAGGGTCCACCCCCTTCAACATTACCGAGAAAGGTCCAATTATCATTTTCCCAAAGCGCTGCTTCTGTATTTCCTTGAGTGTTAACGATCTCACCAATTATCTTTCCGTTTTCAGATATCCCCCAGGCTTCACCTGCTCCAAGATATTGTATCCCATCTTCTTCTGTCCATAGTAGAGCCTGACCTCCTGAATTTGTGCCAACGATCTTTGTCCCATCGCTGTTCATTCCCAATGGATATAACATTTGAGGAACAGAAATGATCTCAAACGTAACCGGCTCAGGCGGCTCTCCGCTGTTGGGAGGGCCGAGAGTGCCATCTGCCAAGAGACTATGGGCATAAACCGAACCATTTTCAGTCCATACTATAAATGTGCATCCCGGTCCTTCGCTCGTATACATATCTGATTTTGAATTTTCAGAGGTTGTGAGGGTTACAGTCTGTTCAGACCAGACATACTCGCCGTTTGAATTAAGGCGAGAGGCATAGATATCGCCGGTCATGTTTATACTTTGTTCAATATAAACTGCGATCATATCATCCCCAAGTCCTGCAATAGAGAGATCCAGATAATCGTAGTTGCCGTTTAATGAAACCACAGCAACACCGGAAGAACCCCAAAGACGATTACCGTTTTCATCAAGTCTCTGGGCATATACACCGCGCTGGGATTGACTGCCGTTAGATTCAGTCCAGGCTGCCATGAGCTCAGAATTTTCCTCAGCCACGGCTGTCCGTGGATTAGTACGAAAATGACTGGAATTGGTGGAAAAATCCACGGCGTTTCCCCAGACTATTTCACCTGTTCCGCTGATGCGTTGTGCAATAGCGGACTGGTTTGATCCTGCCATTTGTGTCCACGCACTGAAACTTCCTCCCGCGTGATCTCCAACAGACTCCTGGGAGTAGTTCCCCGTGGGAAACACCACTGGACCTACAGCTACAACCGGTGAATCCCAGAGTCCAATTCCAGAGCTGTTATATTTCTGCAGGTACAATTTACTGTCAGGTGCCCAAAAGGGACCTGACTGATGGTTCCACTGCAGGAGAATATTGGTCCCGTCTACTGTTAAGGGAAGGGGATTTAATAGGTCACCGGTACTGTCTTCAATATGGATGCCACCATCTCCCCATTGCAGTTCGCCGCTTTCGGAAATCCTCTGGATACGCACCGTATTATAATTCTGACACCAGGCTACGGCTACGCTGTTATCAGAGAGTACCGTCAAACGGGGAGAAATGTTATCTGTCCCTGCAACAGAAAGCAATATTCCATCTAAACCCCAGGCCATGGAACCATTGGGAGCAACCTTATACCCATACACTTGCCATATTCCGGTGCGTGTATCCAGGGTTGATATGATTGCATTGTCGTTCCCATCCACAGCAAGGTTCATATGATGCACTGCGATCCAGGTTGCATTAGGCTGATCACTCACAACCATTCCGCCGCTACTCCACTGGGGTTCACCATCAGAATTCAGGCGCTGCAGGTAGACGTGATAGTTTCCATCACTCAACCAGGCTACATAAGCCCCGCCATCTGAAGTTGCACGAACCTGTGCCTGCACCCCCTCACCTAACCACAACGGGTTGTCCGGAGAGGTAGGCCATTGACCAAAGGAAACTGACAGAATAATGGATATTGAAAGTAAATATTTCATAATTGACTCCTTACTCGCTAAAACAGATTATCTTAACAGAACTGATTTTACAGTCCTCTTATAAATTATTGATTTATTGTTATTTCTCCAGCAATACTGGCTCGAACCCAATAACCCGTCCCTGGAATCAATTCTCCAGTCTCTCCATAGCCGTTATCAAAATTCCAGAATGTACCGGGGATTATTATCCCGTATGGGTCCTGAATGCTGTTAATATTCGTAACAGTGGTAATTCCTGAGATAATATTCCAGCCCTGATTAAGTGAGATTGTCAGCTCGTTTATCGGAATGCCAGTAATATCACTGGAACCGGATTCTGGAAACCGCAGCCAGTAACCATGCCCCACAACAAGTTCATACTCAGACTGATACTCCCCTTCAAAAGAATACAGGGTACCGGATATTGCCTCCGGAAAAAGTGAAGTATAGCCTGCATCATCAACCTCAACCGGTAATCCCACCAGGTTCCAGCGTTCATTATAACTCACAGTTAATGTTACCGTAGACGGACCGGGTGCATCTGAACTCCAGGTAGCTCCATAGATCACTCCATTGTTACCTTCTTCGCTTGAATCATAAGCGGTTGAACCGGAACCCTCATTGAATTTCCAGTAGCCAACCAGCCCTTCTTCTCCGGTCAAATCTGCGTACATATAATCCTGTACCTGTTGTTCTGTCAAGGCAAGGTTCCAGAGGCTCACTTCATCCACCTGGCCATCCAGGTCAAAATTCGTGGTTTGAAATATCAGCCTGCCAATGTTAAAGGGTAAAAATTCATTGGTGATCTGCCCATATGCTCCCGTTGATCCTGCTTCAATGCCATCTATATACAAGATTATATTACTGCCATCATAGGTTAAGGCAAGGTGATGCCAGGTTTCTGAGATAATGGAATTTTCGGCTGTTACTATAGTAAACTCCCCACCGCCGGATACTCTTAACCGGCCTTCTACTTTGTAATTACCGAGCTGTAACAGATAAAAATCAGCATCTTCATTATTCCTAAAACCAAAAAAACCATCAAACTGAGTATATGAGTCAGCATTTGGGCCTCGTGGATATACCCATCCGCTCAGTGTCATCTGGTCAGCGTTCGCTATCATGGTAGACTCATTAGTGACTTCGACGTAGTCAGATTCCCCATCAAAATCCAGGGAATAGTTCTGGCTGAAAGAAAGGGAAACAAAAAGGATGTATAATAACGTTTTTTTCATTGTAAAATTCTCCATAATGAAGATCAATTTATCTAATTTGAATAAATCCTACAATGCAGAGATAAAGTATCTTATTTGAGTAAAATGATCTTTTGTACCTCTCGATTTTTTCCGGAAACCAATTCCGAAAAATACACACCACTGGAAAATTGAGATGCAATCCATTGAACGGTGTGATTTCCGGGAGAGAGTTTTTTGTCCACCAGGGTTTCAACCAATTTCCCTGTGATGTCATAAATTCGTAGAGACGCAGCATGCTGCATTTTTACACCATTAATTGGGATTGAAAACGAAATTGTTGTCACCGGATTGAAAGGATTTGGATAAGCCGGAGAAAGCGAAAACTCCGATGGAATTTCTGAAGATGTAGATTTCCTCAATACCACAGTTGTTGACTCACCATTAAAGTCCAATACATTAACACCTGAACACTCTGACACGTTTCCGTTTGCATCTACAATTTCCCAAATTTCCCCATCTTTTATCTCGCAGTCAATGGTAATGGGTTGTCCGGCATTCATCATTTCAATCAAACATTCATCCGTTGAGCAGAGTTTTGTATCATCTGAAAATCGGATATCCATTGCACCTGCCGGTGGTTTCGGCGGAAGAGAATAACTTAATCTTTCATTCTCTGCTACTTCCACTCCAAAATATAATTCATGACCATTAATAGTTAGTGAATTCGCATTTTCGTTTGGGACGAATGTCAAATCAGAAGTTCTTCTAAATCCATCGTTTGATAGGGTAATAGTTCCAGCATCGGATGAGCGAAGCCAGTAGCCATTCCCCGGTTCAAATACATCTGCATTGATATACGACCCGTTAAATCCATATACTGTGCCAGCATAGACTAAACCATCGGGGTCTGACATTGACGCGTCTTCCGATGGACCAGTAACAAGATTCCACCCCTCAACAACCGGCACAGATATTTCATTGAACAAATCGCCGGAGAATTCCACATTTCCGCCCTCCTGAAACCTCAACCAGTATCCGATTCCTGTTTCCAATTGAGATTCCTGAACATAGCTTCCATTAAAGGAATAAAGCGACCCCGAATATGCATTGGGAAAAAGGAATTCGTAGGATGAATCATCTGTTTCCACAGGGAGTCCAACCAGGGTCCACCCGGATTGAAAAGTTACGTCAAGCGACCCATCCTGGTCTGATCCTAAATAAATAAATTCATCACCTTCCTGATACGGGACAAATCGCATTGGTACATAAAACATTTCATCCTGGGTTCCTTCTCCCCAGTATACTGTTTGTGGCGGATCATTGGGATTATCAGGATTCTCAGATGTATTATCGTATACACATTTTGCATACAGTTCAGAACCTGCCGGAATATGAAGCATATATTCCGGTGTATAAAAATTCTGCCAGGAAAAATCCCAGGATTTACCTAGGAGATGACAATGGGGAAAAACCTGGATTAAACTAAGATCTTGACTAACATTTACAGATAATTCCACCTCTGTGATCTCCTCTGCAGGTAATTCAAACCACCAATTGACCATCACCTGCTGCTGAACGTATCTTTCAACAGGTTCATCCTTAAAAAAAATGTTCACTGAAGACTGGTCAGTTTGGTCAGTATTTAAGGGAGCATAATGAACCTGCAAAATAATATCAGAATTCGCTGGTATGCTCTGACCGATACCAGTGGGGAATAGAGAAGCTACATAACCGGGAGCATATCCCCCCAACAAATCGGATGTATTCTGGGTACCAAAACCTCCAAAACATTCATATCCATAGCCTGGATCCTGTTCATCAATGTCATCAACCTCCCCATGCGGAACAGCTACAAGAATGGCATGGTGCACAGCTTCAGAATTACCCGGGCGGAACTCAATTGCCGCAATATCTTTATCTTCATCAAAATTTGTTTCCAATACAAAACAGCGATAATCATCTTCATAATTTCCCTCGATAAAATATGATTCCTCCATTTCTAACAATACATCAGGTTCACCAATAGCAGAACCTTGGGGAAAATCAGGCATTGGAAATTCCAAAGATGGATCCCCCTGCTCCGCACCTTCACTAATCCAATCCAGAATATCATGAATTTGATTTTCTGTAAGATATCTCTCTCCAATGAAGGTGCTGAAAGATCTATCCGGCGGCCAGGGTGGCATGATGGGTTCCCCATGCCTTTCATTTTCGTCACCTGAGATTGTATAAGCAATCAACTCCCTGTTTGAATATACTTCATCAAAGTTTGTTAGTGGGAGAAACGCTCCAATCTCTCCTGGTCTATGACATGAGGTACAGTTATTATATACGATTGGGGAAATATGTTCACTAAAGTTGGTGGCTAATAGTGTTGTGCAGAACACCAATACTTTGATGAAAAATTTTAGGAAATTATTATTTTTGAAATTTTGCATTTTCATGCTCCCTTTTTTCGCCTTGAGTTCAATCTAAAATAACATCATTATTTTATTTATCAATTTCATATTTTTGGCTACTATTTAAGTAAGATTAATTTCTGGATTTGACGATAATCACCGGACACAAACTCCGCAAAATAAACTCCGCTGGAAAAGTTGTTTGCATTCCATTGGACTGTGTGGCTGCCCGGTTCAAGGATTTTATCAACCAGGGTTGATACCAACCGTCCGGTGATATCGTAAATTTGTAGAGACGCATTGCGATGCGTCTGTACAGGTATAGAATACTGAATCGTCGTTACCGGATTAAACGGATTTGGATATGCAGGAAAAAGAGCAAATTCCAAAGGAATTTGTGGAGTGATGGATTTTCTCAGCACAAGAATTTTCGGTTCACTCCTCAGTTCTAACACATGAACACCCGAACACTGAAACACTTTTCCGTTTTCATCTACGATTTCCCAAAACTCACCATCTATTAAATCAAACTCAACAACCAATGGTTGTTCGTTATTCATCACTTCAATTATACATTCATCTGTTGAACACAATTTGGTATCACCGGAAAAACGAATGTCAAAAGCACCCAACGGTGGTTTTGGTGGTAGAGAGTAACTCAATCTCTCATTTTCCGGTACTTCTACACCAAAATACAATTCTGAATCATTTATTGTTATTGTATTGGCTTTACCTTTTAAACTAAAGACTTGTTGTGTAGTTTTGGTTAATCCGCCAACAGTTAAGATGATAGTTCCCCCTTGATATGCACGGAGCCAGTAGCCTTCCCCGGGGATTAACATATCCGTTCCTACATAACCACTGGCAAAACCGTATAATGTCCCTGGGACTATTATCCCCTCCGGATCAAAAACGGAATTGATAGATACAGACTCCGACAAACCGGATACAAGGTTCCAGTCAGCATTTAAACTGATGTTTAGTTCATCAATGATCGTGCCATTAACAATGGTATTCCCGGCAGTGGGAAATCGCAGCCAATATCCTTCGCCCGGAGCAAGGCCGGATTCAGGCACATAACCACCATTAAAGGAGTATAATGTTCCTTCTATTGATTCAGGAAATATAAGCTCATATGAAGGGTCTTCCACCACGAGTGGTAATCCAACCAGATTCCAATCAGAATCGTAATTGACTGTTATTTCTCCGGATTGTGAATCTTCACAGACTAAATCATACATGAACTCTCTGGTAAATTCAATTGTCACATCCATGTATGCATCCGAAAAAGCGTAGGGAGTGTGGCCTTCACCTTCAAATGTATATAAAGCGCTCTCGTTTCCCAGATCAATCATTGTCTGATGAATGATGAAACTTCCATACACCTGTAAATTAATCCCAAACAGTGTTACCAGATCGTCAGCATAAGGAACGACTGTGTCCTCATCTCCATGCACGCTCACAATGGGAATATCATTGACCTCTATCCAGTTGGAGTCTCCGATTGCCCCACATAAATTTACGACTCCATTAAACTCTGAATTATACCCCGGGTTTCCACTGAAACCTTCCAGGCCTCCATATTCCATTACGAAATCATAAATGGATTCCGGGATTTCATTTTCATTGTTTATATACGCCGCATTCACAGCAGCAATTGCTCCTGCAGATGAACCTCCGGCATAAATTCGGGATGTATCTATGCCGAAATCATCATATAAATGGTCATTCATCCTAAAAAATCGAATGGCAGCTTTTAAATCATGGATGGCTTTTATGACTGCTTTATATGCATTTTCTTCAGAACCGTTCCAAATCAATGTAGGGGTGATTCTGTAATCAATGGCAGAAGCAACATATCCCATTTTTGCGTATCGTGTACACAACTCCTGCATAACGGGTGAGTTTTTTGAACCTCCTACAAATGAACCGCCGAACATGAAAATGATCAAGGGTCGCTTATTGACACTGTCATTTACAGGTTCATAGACATCCAAATAAAGAGTCTGGGTGTATTCAAATCCTAAAATATCCTCAGTAATGTTTTCGCCATACTCGATATTTGAGGATACGTTTATATTGGGAAAAATTTCGGTGTAATATCGCTCGCCATCACATTCTGATTGAGGAAAACCAACTGCAGTGAGGATGATGAGTAAAAGACTAACCTTTCTCAATGTTGGTATCCAATTCCTTTCTAATTTCAAACTGTTTGGAATAATCAGAAAATCCCCCATCCATGCTGTATACAGTCTTAAATCCTTCTTTAACAAAATAATCAGCAGATTCACGGCTGTTCACTCCGTGATAACAATAAATCAATAATGGATTTTCTTTTTGAGTTGTTTTTAGAAACTTCTCTATAGACTCAGATGTCACATGAACTGAATTAGGGATATTACTTTCATTAAAAAATTTACCATCTCTAATATCAGCAATCGTAATATCAGGATTATTATCAATCAAGATTTTGGCTTCTCTAATTGAAATTCTCCTATATCCTGAACTATTTTCTTCCCTAGAAATTTCCATTGTTTCGATAGCCCCTATTCAACAACTGTAAATCCAACCTGAATTGACCAAAAACCAAGGAGATAATCACACAAAAAAGGGTAAAGGAAAATCGAATTGATTTTAACGTATATATAATCATTCTTATTTTTCCATTAATATTCCGATAAACTCTATATTGATTAACGTTTTATTCTGAATCAATACCTATTGAGAATTTAACAATGATGGGTGAAATATTCACAATGATGTACAATACAAATGAAAAGATCATATTAACATATGTTTCCCCATGTTATTTTAACTTAATTCCTTTTTTGATGGACAAAATCGTTAGAACAAAATACGGAATAATAACAGTATGAAGATCGCTGTCTTCGGAGCTACAGGATTCATTGGCAGCTATATTCTTGACAGCCTTATTGAAAAAGGTTATGAGCCTTCCGTCCTTGTGCGCAAAGGATCTGAAAATAAATTGTCTCAGCCTGATAAATGCACCATTGTTACCGGAAACGTTAAAGATGAAAATTCCATTAGCGAAACTATGGCAAACGCGGAAGGCGTCATTTACAACATAGGGATCATCCGTCAGGTTCCCCATCAAGGAATTACATTTGATGAACTGCATTTACAAAGTGCAAAACGTACTATAGACACTGCACTTCAATTAAACGTAAAACGGTTTATTCTCATGAGTGCGAATGGGGTCACCCCCCATGGTACAGAATATCAGAAAACAAAATACTTATCAGAAAAATATTTAAAAAAGACAAAATTAGACTGGACTATTTTTCGTCCTTCTTTAGTGTTTGGACCTCCCAGGGGAAAAATAGAATTTTGCACCCAGCTCAGGGATGATTTGATTGACATTCCTCTACCTGCCCCCTTATTTTATACAGGTTTGTTACCCTTCCATGCAGGGCAGTTTAAAATGTCACCCATCCATGTGAAAAATGTAGCAGATTTTTTTACACATTCTATCAGTGACTCATCCACTTTCGGGGAATGCTACCATCTGGGAGGACCGGATGATTTCACTTGGAAAGAACTGATTTCAATCATTGCAAAGGCTAGCGGTAAGAAAAAACTTAAAATTCCTGCACCCGCATTTATTATAAAATCTTTTGCATCTCTGCTGGATGGTTTTAGCTGGTTTCCAATCACAGGTGACCAACTAAGTATGCTTATGGCAGGAAATACGTGCGATTCCGAACAGGCATTCCGAAAATTTGGAATTGAACCAATTCCCTTTTCCGAAACCAATATTTCATATTTATATAAATAAAAAAAGCCCCGCTCAGCGGGGCTTTCTTATTATTCCAATTATATGATTAATCAATGAGTGAAATATCCACAGCTTTTTGCCCTCTGTCTCCTTCTATAACCTTGAATTCTACTTTATCATCCTCTTTAACATAACTATCATCAGATAATCCCGTCTCGTGAAAAAAATAGTCTACTCCGTCACTTCCAGCAATAAAGCCATATCTTTTCCTTCTATTGTAAAATTTCACTTTTCCTTCTTGCATAGTTTTCCTCAGAGTGTATGTAATTTACTTTTTTTGTGGTAGATAATTTACTCACAACATCAACTTAGCAAAAACAAATGTTTTCGTCTCCCTTGCAAAGTAATTATTAAAAATATAATGAATAACTTTCCCCCAGAATGGAATCAATACAGATTGAATGTTTACTTTAAAAGAACCATCCATCTGAATCCGCAAAACAGCGGATTACGATGGACAGGTCTTTTCATTTTAGTAAAACCATCTTCTTGGTTTGCAGGAAACCAGCAGATCTAATCTGGTAG
>CAJXJG010000017.1 GCA_913054425.1 uncultured Fidelibacterota bacterium | reverse complement strand
ATGCTGAAATAAAGTTCCTCATCTACTTTATGCATTTGTTTGTCACGTAGGTAAGTGGACTCAACATTGTGTGCTAGTTTAATCATACCGGATTCCTGAAAAATTTTCCTAAGTTGACGATGTTTTGGCATTCCTCGGTTTGCCTGCAGGAGTTTCAATCCAGCTTCCTGTTCGTTGTTATCTTTTAAATAAGATTCTGCCTGATTCACAAATTCTGATACCAATGAGTTCTGTTTGCGTATGAGATTTTGAATAAGAGGTTTCAGTTCCTGAAAAGTATTATCCACAGGCGCATCCACTGATCCAGAAATTATCAGAGGCGTCCTTGCCTCATCGATTAGAACACTGTCTACTTCATCAACCACAGCGAAAGCATGACCACGCTGGACTTGGTCTTCCGCAGTCAGAGACATATTGTCCCGAAGGTAGTCAAATCCGAATTCTGTATTCGTTCCATAAGTGATATCGTAGTTGTAAGCTTCTCTGCGTTGATTGTTATCCATAGAATTCTGTAAATACCCTACTGTTACACCTAACTTTTTGTATACTTCTCCCATCCATTCGGCATCGCGTCGGGCAAGATAATCGTTTACGGTAATTATATGTACACCACGACCGGTGAGTGTGTTCAGAAAAATCGGCATGGTTGCCACTAAAGTTTTTCCCTCACCGGTTTTCATTTCCGTGATTTTTCCCCGGTGCAAGATGATTGCACCTAAAATCTGAACATCATAGGGAATCATATTCCATTCGGTAGTCTGTTCTGTCACTTGCCAGGAATGACCTGCGAGGCGTCGGCATGTCTCTTTAACGATTGCGAAAGCTTCCGGCATGTATTCATCCAACTTGTTCTGTTCGGCTTTTTGAAGAAGTATTTTTTGTTCTTTGTTCGTCAGGTTTTTTTCTTGTAATTCCTGTTCAGTAGATTCCCTGGCCGAGATAATCTCATTACGAATCTCCTGAGTTCTGGAGACTAATTCTTCCTCGCTTTTTGAAGTGAGGGTCTCGGCAATTTGGTTGATCTCATCCACGAGGGGCCAGAGAGTTTTGATTTCCCTATCAGATTTTGATCCGAAAACTTTTTTCAGTATAGTTTTCACTTTTAATAATTCAAATCAGTTTAACATCAAAGATATTGGAAATTACACAGATTTAATTAGGTTGATTTTTTCCCTTTCTTTATATACTGCATCAAGGATACCATTTACGAAACTTGAGCTTTCCTCGGTACTGTAACGTTTAGCGATTTCAATCGCTTCGGAAAGGGTGACCTTAGGTGGGATATCATCGATGAAATATAATTCACTGATTGCCATCTGTAAAATGAGCTTATCCAGAAGAGCAATCCGATTAATTTCCCAATTATCAAGATGTCGGCTTATTACCTGATCCAGCCAAGATTTATTTTCCACAGTTTTGTAAAATAAGTCGGAAATAAAAACTTGAATTTTCTTATTGAATGAATACCGGTTCAGGATGTCAGCCAGCACCTTTTCTTTTGGATCGCTGGATATTTCCAAGGCATATAATCCTTGGAATACTCCTTCTCGCCCAAGTCTTCTGGGATGTTTTTTACTACCCATTTCAAATCTGGAATAAAATACGAATGGTTACTCTATTACTACTTTTAGAATACAGGGTAAAGCCACTTAAATTGATCATTTACAGTTTCGTTGCGAATTTCTGAGAATATTTCGCCAATTCGCCTTGTGAATGGACCAATTTTGCCGCCACTGATTATTCTAAAAGTTTCATCCGTTGTTATTTTCCCGATTGATGTTACGGTAACGGCGGTACCGCTGCAGAAAACTTCATCCGCGTCTAATACTTCATCAACAGAAACCGTTTTTTCCTGAACCTCCAAGTTCAATATTTCTTTTGAAATTTGAATCACAGAATCTCTAGTTACTCCGGGAAGAATTGATCCTGTTAGAGATGGAGTCACCAGGGTTTGATCTTTGAGAATGAACAAATTGGCTGATCCAAGTTCTTCAACAAAGTTTTCATTGGCTGCATTCAGGTAGATAACTTCATCAAATCCGGCTTTTTTTGCTAATTTTTGAGGAAGGAGGGAGGCTGCATAATTCCCGATTGCTTTTAATCCTCCGGTTCCACGTGGAGCAGCCCGGTGGAATTTATTTGTGATTTTTAGGTGCAGACACTTCTCACTGCTTTTAAAATAATTTCCTACTGGTGACACAAACACTAAAAATGTGTACGATTGAACAGGTTTTACTCCTAAAACTTCTCCGGTTCCCCAAATGACAGGACGGACATAAAGACTACCCTTCCCACAGGGGGGTATGTAATCTGCATTGTCTCTAACAACTTCCAGGAGGGCTTCCACGAACATTTCTTTTGGGACAGGTGGTATGCACAACCTTTCTGCTGAATCAATAGCACGAACAGCATTGTTTTCCGGGCGGAAGAGGACAATGCGATCCCGGCTGGTCCGAAAAGCTTTTAATCCTTCGAAGACCCCCTGTCCGTAATTCAGTACACCAGCTGCTGGAGACATGGACACATTCCCAAACGGAACTAATTTCCCAGGCTCCCAGGCATTGTTATCCCTTTGTTCAGCTATGTACATTGATCGAGCAGGTGTTAAACTGAATGTGAGATTATCCCAATCAATGTCCTGTAATATTTCTATATCTTCCACTTTTTATTCCTCCAAAATTGATCTGGCAATAACGAGCTCTTGGATCTCAGAGGTACCCTCGTAAATCTGCGTGATTTTAGCATCCCGCATAAGCCGTTCAACGCCGTATTCCTGCATGAATCCATATCCGCCAAAAATTTGCACACAATCCCTAGAAGCATCCATAGCAGTTTGAGAAGCAAATAATTTCGCCATGGCAGCCTCTTTTGTGTATGGTTTGTGGTTGTCTTTCAGCATAGCTGCACGGTATACTAAAAGTCGTGAAGCATCAATATTTGTCGCCATCTGGGCGAGTTTGCTTTTAATTATTCCGAATGAACTAATTGATTTACCAAATTGTTTTCTCTCTTTGGAATACTCTAATGCCCGGTCAAGTGATGCTTGTGCAATTCCTAATGCCTGGGCGCCAATTCCAATCCTTCCTCCATTAAGTGCTTTCATAGCAATGCGGAAGCCGGAGCCTTCTTCATGAATCAAGTTTTCTTTTGGTATTTTGCAGTTTTCAAAATACAATTCGCATGTATCAGATCCTCTGATTCCTAATTTTTCCTCTTTTTTACCTGTAGATAATCCCGGAGTTCCTTTTTCTATTATAAATGCTGAAACCCCTTTGTGCCCAATACCTTTTTCTGTTAGTGCAAAAACGATTACTATATCCGAACTGATACCGTTTGATACCCAGTTTTTTGTACCATTTAAAATATAATGTCCATTACTTTTTTCAGCGAAAGTCAGCATATTACTGGCGTCGGATCCGGATTGAGGTTCACTTAAACTGAATGCTCCCAACCATTCACCAGTAGCGAGTTTTTTTAAATACGCATTACGTTGCTGGTCATTTGCCCAATCAAGAAAAATTTGACAGACAAGCGAATTGTTTACCGAAACCATCACACCAGCAGATGCATCAATCCTTGAAATTTCTTCCATTGCGAGAGCATAACTTACGGTATCCATTCCGGCACCGTTCCATTTTTCAGGTACCATAATTCCCATAAAACCTAATTCACCTAATTGCTTCATTTGAGCCAGAGGGACTTCAGCATTTTCATCTCTTTCAATGACACCGGGCTTAAGGTGTTTTTCTGCAAAATCCCGAGCGGTTTTCCGGAGTAATTCTTGTTCTTCTGTTAATGTGCAATTCAAAATAGTTATATCTTAATAAGAATAAAATCCTTGACCGGTTTTTCGTCCCAGTTTTCCTTCCGTCACCATTTTTTTCAATAAGGGACAGGGACGATATTTATCACCTCCAAAATCATTATGAAGTACTTGAATAATTGAAAGGCAGACATCCAGCCCAATCAGATCGGCAAGTGTTAACGGTCCCATGGGGTGAGACATCCCAATGGTCATTATTTTGTCAATTGCGGCTGTCTTTGCAATATCCTCAGACAGACAGAATATAGCTTCATTTATCATGGGCATGAGAATTCGGTTGGAGATAAATCCTGGAGAATCATTGCACTCTACAGGGATTTTATCCAACTTTTTTGAGAGCGAATTCACTGTTTCTGTGGTTTCATCTGAGGTCTGATTTCCTCGAATAATCTCAACAAGTTTCATGACGGGAACGGGATTCATAAAATGCATTCCGATAACCAATTCTGGTCGGTTGGTGGCGGAGGCGATATTCGAGATGGATATACTGGAAGTATTGGATGCAAGAATTGAAGTTTTTGGACAAATAGAATCAAGTGCCTGAAATAAGTTCATTTTGGTTTCTTTATGTTCGCTTGCTGCTTCAATGACGAGATCTGCATTTGACAATGAATTTAGTGATGTGGAAGTTGATATTCGATCTAAAGTTGAACGCATTAATTCCTGAGATATTTTTTCTTTCTTAACCTGTCGTTTCAGTCCATTCTGAATGGAGTTTATTCCTTGATGAAGAATTTGTTCCTCAAGATCAACCAAAGTAACATGAAATCCGTGTAAAGCACTTACTTGTGATATTCCGGAACCCATAGTTCCGGCTCCAATTATACCAATATGTTTCATCCAACCTTTTCCACAATAATGGCTGAAGCTTCACCACCTCCAATACACAATGTCGCTAATCCGAGTTTGGCGTTATTTTCTGTCATAGAATGAATTAATGTTACCAAAATCCGAGCGCCGGAAGCACCGATAGGATGTCCAAGGGCTATTGCTCCGCCTTTGATATTTACACAATTCCAGTCAAGCTGGAATTCGTCTACTGCCGCCATAACAACAGGTGCAAAAGCTTCATTTATTTCCCACAAATTTATATCTCCGGCATTTAATCCAGCTATTTTTAGGACCTTTTTAATCGCCTGAATCGGAGCTGTTGTAAACCATTCCGGTTCTTGTGCTGTAGATGCCTGGCTAATTATCTGAAAAGGATTTTTAAAATTTTGATCCTTCAATATATGTGAATTTGTGATCATCAGCGCAGCAGCTCCGTCATTAATTTTGGAAGCGTTTGCTGCAGTAATAGTACCATTCTTTTCAAATGCAGGACGTAAGGAGGGTATTTTTTTGAAATTTGCTTTTCCCGGTTCATCATCCTCTGAAACGCGAATTGGTTCTCCTTTTTTTTGGGGGACCGAAACAGGCACAATTTCATTTTTGAACAATCCTTTTTTTTGTGCTAGTTGAGCCCGGGTATAAGACTCGACTGCCACTGCATCCTGGGCTTCCCTGGAATAATTCCTTTCTCTGGCACATAGTTCTGCGCAATTCCCCATGTGCTGGTCGTTGTATACATCCCAAAGACCATCTTGGATCATGCTGTCCAGAATTTCTCCATGTCCCATTCTGTAACCCTTGCGCGCTTTAGAGAGCAGATAGGGCGCTTGGGACATATTTTCCATTCCGCCTGCGATCACAACTTCTGCATTACCGGTTTGGATTGCCTGAGCTGCAAGCATCACAGCTTTTAGACCAGAACCACACATTTTATTTATTGTAAGGCATTCTACTGATTTTGGAAGTCCTGCTCCAAGTGCAGCCTGCCTTGCTGGAGCCTGCCCAAGCCCTGCGGGTAATACATTTCCCATAATCACTTCATCAATTCTATCTGTTGGAATTTTAGATTCGTTAAGAACTGAATCAATTGCTATTGAACCTAATTTTGGAGCGGAAATGTTTGCCAAACTTCCTTGAAAAGATCCAATTGGAGTTCTTTTTCCTGTGATAATGATTGCTTCTAAAACTTGTGCCAAATTGTATAGTAATTTTATGTGTTAAACCGTTTGGGGTGGAATAAATCAGAATCAGCAGAGGATCCCTCTACCATAAGTTCGCCGGCAATTTTGGAAATTCCTGCCGCAAATCCTAAACCATGTCCTGTAAATCCTCCGCACACAAATTGAGTAGGATTTTTAGAGGAGCTTCCTAAAACCGGTATCCCATCTTTACTGAATCCCATTGTACCTGCCCAGGCATGAGAGATGGTTACCTTTTGTACATCTGGGAATAATTTTGTCATATAGTGGTATAAACTTTGTAAAAGATCATCATCGACATTTTCAGAATATGGATTTGGATTTGATTTTTGGTGTTCCCGAAATCCTCCTGCCATGAGGCGCCCATCAGGAAGCTGACGCCAATATTCATAACCGAAATTAGCATAAATCACCTCTTTAAACATAGACTTTTGAATAGGTTTTGTTACGAAAACCTGCCCCTGAACAGGGACAATAAAGTCCGTCCATTCATCTGCAATTTTGCTTGTATAGGCGTTTGTGCAGAGCAGAGCCATCGTGCAGTTAATTTTACCTTTTTCAGTTGAAATTTTAAGGCTTCCTTCAGTCCCAATTGATTCAATAGTTATGACTTTTGAACGTTCATGTATGGACACATTTTTTTTATAGAGTGACTTTGTTATTCCATGAATAAATCTAATTGGATCGAATCCAGCATCTTTTGGGAATCGGAGTCCCCCAAAAAATTGATCATTATCTAAATACACGGAGCATTCCTCCTTGTTGAAGAATTCACAAACGAATCCGTCATTTGTAAGCAAAGTGAAGGTTTCGATTAATTCTTTTCCCTCTTGTGCAGTTGTGGCTAGAAGAAGACTTCCCTGTTGCTTGTATCCGCATTCAATATTTTCGGAAAGAATTAATTCCCGGATTAATTCGTGGTTCCAAACTGTGAATTCGAATATCCTTTTTGCCTTTTTTTTACCAAATAATTTTACAGCACGATTATAATGTTCCACAATTCCAGTGAGGATAAAACCAGTATTCCTTCCAGTGGCACCTGCTCCTAAAAGATCTTTTTCAATTAAAGCTACTTTTATACCCATTTCAGAAAGCCAAAAGGCAGCAAGGACACCTGTTATTCCTCCACCAATGATACATATGTCTACATTACAAGAAGAATGGAGAGAATCAAATTGTTGGGTCAACTCAGCACCAAGAGATTCCCTGGAAACCCAAAAAGGTTTAAACTGCAATTTTTCTTCTTTTATTCTTGATTTGTTCATTTCAACGAATCAGTTGAGCAAGGTAATGTATTTTGAACAGGTGGTAACACATAGGGATTTATGAGGGAATTAAATAGATTGAGTCATTATAGTATTCTTACCGGTAGGAGGAAGAAAAAAATACAATTTACTTGATTACATAAATTAATATCATTTTATTCACAGGTATAAAAGTAATTAATATCAGGGAAAACACACACCATTACTTCTTGTTTTTTACATTCCTACCTTGATCATATGCATTTATAATTTTCCGGACAAGGTGATGTCTAACAACATCAGATTCAGCTAAATGCACAAATCCAATTCCATCTACACCTTTCAATATTTTAATGATCTGAACCATCCCGGAGGCTGATTTTTTTGGTAAGTCGATTTGGGTTATGTCACCGGTAATAACAGCACGGGAATTCACACCAAGCCGGGTAAGAAACATTTTCATTTGCATAGCAGAGGCATTTTGTGCTTCGTCCAAAATCATAAAAGCATTATCCAGAGTTCTCCCGCGCATATACGCTAGTGGGATAATCTCAATGATTTTTTTATCCAACAATTGTTTTAAACGATTTCGTGGCAGCATAATGTCCAAAGAATCATAAAGAGGTGTAAGGTAAGGGTCTATTTTTTCTTTCAAATCCCCGGGTAGAAATCCCAGGTTTTCTCCAGCTTCCACCGCCGGACGGCAAAGGACAATTTTATCTACATCATGGTTCTCCAAGGCTGCCACTGCAAAGGCAACGGCAATAAATGTTTTCCCTGTACCAGCTGGACCCACAGAAAAGACAATGTCATTTTTTTTAACGGTTTGCACATATATTTCCTGTCCCTTCGTTCGGGGGGTTATACTTCCCTTTTTGCTATAATGAATGACTGTGTCAGGGACCTTAATAGCGTTCCCGTTTTCTACATGGATTATTTTAATTAGTTGCTCAACATCAGTTTGGGTCAAACTCCCTTTTCGGGTTAATGTTTGTGCCATCTCGTGAAAAACTTCGCGCACCTGGCTTATTTCATTTTTTTTTCCTTCTATATGAATCTCTTGTCCCCTCACTACAATTTTTGGGGAGAAAGAGTCTTCAATAAGGCGAAGATGAGTATCTGCAACTCCGAGAATGCTTTGGAAATCAACAGATTTTAATTCGATAGTCTTTTTCATTATTACAATAACTTAATTACTTTCTACACGTGAATATACGGTATGAATTTATTTAGCTCACAATTTATCCAATTATGAGAAAGCTTAGTAGTCAGGTCCAGTTTATATGTATTTTAATTTTTTTCACCCTTGGATGTTATACTTCAAATGATACAGATAAAAATTTGTTAATTCAACAAATAGATCATCTGGAGAAAAAGGGGTTGTATTACTGGGAAAAACGAATGAATCCGGACCATGCCGAGCAAGCCAAATTTTTCCTTTCTAAAGCTTATGAAATAAAACCAGAGGAAGATAATTTGGCTATTTTGTATAGTCGTGCTTGTTATTTTGTTGGATTTTATATTGAAAAAATCCCTGAAAAAAAAGACAGCCTGTTCTTGGAAGGGTATAATATCGCAAAAGGAATAGTTTATCATTCACAATCGTTCCAAAAAGGGTTTAACGCGGTAACAGATGACAGCTTGGCACGAGAACTTAGAGGGATTGAAGCATTAGGAAAATCATCTGTTCCTGCTCTTTATTGGTGGGTTGCCAATCTTGGCAGATATCTGATTAATAAACCCGTTGTTGAAAGATTAAACCACAGGGATTTACTGGAAACAATAATTCATAAAATATTGTCACTTGACCCAACCTATTTTTATGGAGGAGGATTTCGTATGTTAGGTATATTTTATATACGATTGCCCGGAACAGAATTATCCAAATCAAAACAATATTTTGATCAAGCCATTTTAACTTTCCCCAATTATTTAGGGACAAAAGTATTGTTAGCTCAATACTATTACACCAAGGCTGAAGACAGGGAACACTTTCATAGAGAACTTCAGGAAGTACTTTTAGCTGATCCGACTCTGACGCCGGGAATAATGCCCGAGAATATGTATGAACAGAAAATTGCAGCTAAACTACTTGAAGAGGAAGCATTACTGTTTGAATAATTATTTTTTGGTTAAGTGAATCCCTAATTCTTGTAATTGTTTTGGTGAAACCGATGAAGGTGAGCTTTCCATGAGAGATGAAGCAGACGTAGTTTTTGGAAAAGCAATCACATCCCGGATGTTTTGAGTTCCTGCTAAAAGCATTATTAATCGATCAAAACCAAAAGCAATTCCTCCGTGTGGTGGAGTACCGTATTTTAATGCTTCCAGTAAAAATCCGAATTTTTCATGTGCTTCCTGATCGTTAATTCCTAAAATATTGAATATCTTCGATTGAAATTCAGAGTCATGAATCCGGATGGAACCTCCGGCAATTTCATATCCATTGATGATGAGATCATATTGCCTGGAAGGGAGAGAAGACGGATCGTTTATTAAATTTTCAATATTGTCGGTTTTAGGTTGGGTGAATGGATGTTGAAGTGAGTGATACCGATTTTCTTCTTCATCAAACTCAAACATAGGAAAATCGGTTACCCACAGGGGATTGAAGTCGTTATTATTAATCAAATTTTCTATGTCTGCAATTTTACATCGAAGTGCACCCAGGGCAGTTTGTGCTGTTTTTTTCGTATCTCCAATCATAAAAAGGATATCGCCATCATTTATGGACAGCTTTGATCGCATTTTTTCTTGGAGACTAGTGCTGAAGAATTTGGAAATTCCTCCACTCATTGCGCCCCCTTTACCTTTCATCCATGCTAATCCTTTCGCCTTATAGGGCTTTACAAACTCAATAAATTCATCAATATTCTTGCGGGAATATTTCGCACCACCCGGGATGACAATTCCAAAGATGTCTTCAACATTTTTAAAAGCATTAAAAGAACTTCCATCGGTGAATGATTGTACATTTTGCAATTTTAAGTCGTAACGAATATCCGGATGATCTGAACCATATTGATCCATAGACTCAGAATAAGTCATCCTGGGAAAAGGGTTGGGGAGTGTGATATCAGCTATATCTGAGAATACTTTTTGAATCAGTCCTTCACAGATATTCATAACATCATCTTCTTCAACAAAGGACATTTCCAAATCAATTTGTGTAAACTCGGGTTGTCTGTCTGCTCTCAAATCTTCATCCCGAAAACATTTCACAATTTGAAAATACCTGTCAAAACCTGAAATCATTAATAATTGTTTATATATTTGAGGTGACTGCGGAAGGGCATAAAATTTTCCTTTATGAATTCTGCTCGGAACCAAATAATCTCTGGCACCTTCAGGAGTCGATTTCATAAGGACAGGTGTTTCAATTTCTACAAAACCTTCATTGGAAAGAAAATTTCGAACAACTTGATATGTACTATGCCGTGTAAGAATATTGTATTGTAATTCATTAGTACGGAGTTCCAAATAGCGATATTTTAATCTCAAATCCTCTTCAGCACTAAATCTGTCTGAGATAATAAACGGCAAAGGTGCCGCCTCGCTCAACATTCGATATTCGGATACGGAAACTTCAATTTCCCCCGTGTCCATATCTGGGTTCACTGCTTTTATATCACGGGCCTGGACTTTTCCACGTACGGCGAGTACATCTTCCATAGATATTTTTTTTATATTTTCAAATTCTTCAGGAAATGTATCTGAATTAAATACAAGCTGAGTTTTACCATATCTATCCCGAAGGTCAACAAAAACAACCTGCCCATGAAATCGAACTTTGTTTACCCATCCATTCAACGTAACAGTTTTATCCAGATTTTTTTTCTTTAATTCACCACAGTTATGTGTTCTTTTTAACATTATTTTTCCATTTTTATAAAAAAAACCGCTCAAAGTTACAAGCGGTTGTATTAGTAATGTATTGAAAATTATCGTTTTGAAACTTTTATTCTGTTTATTGCCCGCAACATGGAAGCATCATTACGAATTGCATCTGTCTCGTTTAATCGTTTCCGTTCTTGAGTACGTTGCAAAGCTGATTCAGCTCGATCAGCATCGATTCCCTCAGCTCGTTCATATGTTTCCAGAAGCAATTCCACTTTTTCCTTTGTGATCTCAGCAAATCCACCACTAGTAGCCAGGTAATGGTCTTTGCTGTTCCGGGTGACTTTGACTTCACCTATTCCAAGGGCAATGATGGCTTCCCTGTGATTAGCCAGCACTCCAAATGAACCATCCAGGCCGGGACAGCGAACGTACTCCACCTGCCCCTCATCCAGTATCTTAGTTGGTGTAACAATTTCCAGCCGGAAAGTACTCATCAGTCAGCAGCCTTCTTGGCGTTTTCAAATGCTTCATCAATGGAGCCTACATAAGAAAACATATTTTCATGGAGTTCGTCGGCGTCACCATTCAGGACAGCTTCAAAACCGGCCACAGTATCTTCCAGACTCACGTAACGGCCTTCTTTTCCAGTGAACTGTTCCGCTACGAAGAACGGCTGGCTCATGAATTTCTGCATTTTCCGAGCTCGCGCTACAGTCAGTTTGTCTTCATCTGAAAGTTCATCCATGCCCAGAATGGCAATAATATCCTGGAGGTCCTTGTACTTCTGCAGGACAGCCTGCGCATTACGGGCTACATTATAATGTCGGTCCCCGATGACACGAGGATCAAGGATTCTTGACGTGGATGCTAGCGGATCTACCGCAGGATAAATACCCAATTCTGCAATCTTTCGTTCCAAAACTGAAGTTGCATCCAAGTGTGTAAATGCTGTAGCCGGTGCCGGATCGGTTAAGTCATCCGCCGGTACATAAATTGCCTGCACTGATGTAATTGAACCTTTCTTTGTTGATGTGATGCGCTCTTGTAAATCACCCATTTCAGTTGAGAGGGTAGGCTGATAACCCACAGCAGAAGGCATTCGGCCCAGCAGTGCAGACACTTCTGAACCGGCCTGGGTGAAACGGAAAATATTATCAATAAAAAGGAGCACATCTTTGCCTTCATCATCACGGAAATATTCCGCCATGGCTAATCCGCTCAAACCTACACGAAGACGTGCGCCAGGCGGTTCGTTCATCTGTCCGAAGACCATGGTGGTCTTTTCAATAACACCGGATTCGCTCATTTCCAGATAAAGATCATTACCTTCTCGGGTACGTTCACCAACGCCGGCAAATACAGAATAACCACCGTGTTCTGTTGCGATATTTCGTATCAGTTCCTGGATCAAGACGGTTTTGCCTACGCCAGCACCGCCAAACAAACCAGTTTTACCACCCTTTGTGTACGGTTCCATCAGGTCAACAACTTTAATTCCGGTTACAAGTATTTCAGTGGAAGTAGTGAGATCTTCATGTCTGGGTGCAGGACGGTGAATAGGATTGCGTTTTACAGTTTTTATGTCTCCTTTGCCATCAATTGTATTGCCAATGACGTCAAATAGTCGTCCTAAAGTCTCCGGTCCTACAGGCATGGAAATCGGTTCACCTTTATCGGTAACTTTTTGGCCGCGCACAAGTCCATCTGTAGAATCCATAGCAATAGTACGAACAACGCTGTCGCCCAGATGCTGTGCTGTTTCCAATACTAATATTCCGTCTGCTCCACGATCAATTTCGAGGGCATTTAAAATTTCGGGCAATTGGCCATTTTCAAAAACGACATCAACTACGGCACCCATAATTTGTGATACTTTTCCAACAACTGGCATAGTAGTTCCTTATTTAGTTTTGTAAGGCTTCGGCACCACTGACGATTTCGAGCATTTCTGTGGTAATAGCAGCCTGGCGAACCTTGTTGAATTGTAATTTTAAATCTTTAATCATTTCTTGAGCGTTATCTGTAGCACTTTCCATTGCTACCATCCGTGCAGCTTGTTCACTTGCAAATGATTCCAGTAAATATTTCCACATTTGCACATTCAAGTGACGCGGAATCAAGCTTATTATAATGTCCTTTTTATTGGGTTCATACAATCTGCCAAATGTCTGTTTCTCTTCTGACTTAAATACCAAAGGCAAAAGAACCTCTGATTGAACGAATTGTGTTGCTACATTCACAAACTCGCTATACACCACATGGATTTTATCCACATGTTTATTCGTGAAATGACTGATGATTCCTTTTCCAATACTGATAGCATTGCTGAATTCCAAATCGTTCCAAAAATCTATATGATTTTCAATGATATTGTAATTACGACGTTTAAAATAATCTCGCGCCTTTTTACCAATGCAAAAGACATCTACGTTTTCCTTGCCGATACCATCAATCTCATTATGTGCTGCTTTCAAAACATTTGCATTGAATGAACCGGCCATGCCTCTATCAGAAGTGACAACAACGTAACCAACCTTACTAACTTCACGGATATCTAACAATGTCAGAAGATCACGATCTACATCAGGTAAAAGATGATTGATCGCATCTGTTAGTCGATTTTCATAGGGGCGAGCTTCTTCCATTCGTTCCTGGGCACGACGCATTTTTGCAGCCGCTACCATTTTCATAGCCTTGGTTACTTTCTGAATGCTTTTAACGGATTTGATCCTATTGCGTATGTCTTTAAGTTTTGCCATGTTTAGGCGGTAAAGCCTCCCTTATAAGCAGCGATTGCTTCATCCAGGTTTGCTCTTACTTCGTTGCTGATTTTTCCTTCATCCGTTATGGACTTAAGATCAGCTGCATTGTTGGCATCCAGATAATTAAAAAGACCTTTTTCAAACTCAGTAACTTTTTCAGCTTCTATTTCATCCAAATATCCTTTCGTACCAGCATAAATAATTGCAATTTGTTTTTCCACATTCATGGGGACATACTGGTTTTGTTTCAGGATTTCTACCATACGTTCACCACGGGTAAGTTGGGCCCGGGTTACTTTATCCAGATCGGATCCAAATTTTGCAAACGCTTCCAATTCCCGGTATTGAGCCAGATCCAAGCGCAGGGTTCCGGCCACACTTTTCATTGCATTAATCTGGGCATTGCCGCCAACACGGGAAACAGAGAGCCCTATGTCAATAGCTGGTCGCACGCCAGAATTAAATAAATTAGTTTCCAGGTAAATCTGACCATCGGTAATGGAGATTACGTTGGTAGGAATATAGGCGGCTACATCACCTTCCTGCGTTTCAATGATCGGAAGCGCTGTAAGTGAACCACCACCAAGATCATCAGAAAGTTTAGATGCGCGCTCCAGCAAACGACTGTGTAAATAAAATACATCACCTGGAAAGGCTTCACGACCTGGAGGTCGGCGCAAGACTAAAGACATTTGCCGATATGCTACAGCCTGTTTCGACAAATCATCATAAACGATCAAGGCGTGCTTACTATTATCGCGATAATGTTCACCCATGGCACAACCGGAATAAGGAGCAATGTACTGCATTGGTGCCGGGTCAGAAGCATTGGCTGCCACAACAGTGGTGTATTCCATGGCGCCGTTGGCTTCCAATTCCGCAGTAATGGAAGCGACTGTGGATGCCTTCTGCCCAATGGCGACGTAAATACAATAAACCGGTTCATTGGTTTGATGGGTATATTGCTGGTTGATGATCGTGTCGATAGCGATGGCTGTTTTACCGGTTTGGCGATCTCCAATGATCAATTCACGTTGTCCCCTTCCAATGGGAATCATGGAATCAATTGCTTTTATTCCCGTTTGTAAGGGTTGCCTCACCGGTTGGCGCTGCATCACCCCCAATGCCTTGCGTTCAATTGGTAAAAAATCCTTAGAATCAATAGGTCCTTTACCATCAAGTGGATGTCCGAGAGGATTCACTACCCGGCCTAACATACTTTTACCCACGGGAACTTCAATAACACGTTTGGTGCGTTTGGCTAAATCGCCTTCTTTTACTTTCCTGCTTTCGCCAAAAAGAACCAAACCAACGTTATCATCCTCAAGATTCAAAGCCATGCCAAATACACCATTGGGTAACTCTACCAATTCGGAACTCATGACATTTTCCAGTCCACTGACACGGGCAACACCATCCCCGATCTCTAGAACTTCGCCCACTTCAGAAACATCGACCGACACATCAAACTTTTCGATTTTCTGTCTGAGTAATTCAGTTATATTTTCAGTATTAATTTCCATTTTGTTTCCTTGATTCTAGGAGTGCAGTAATTCACTCTGCAAGCGATTCAATTTGCTTTTCAGTGATGCATCCAGAAACGTATTTTCTATTCTCAATTTGATTCCACCTAACAGTTGATCATCAACTTCAATTTTTAAATCAGCTTTTTTATTCATTACCTTTTGTAGATTTTGTTGTAAAGCTTTGATTTCTGCAGCTTCCATTTCCTGGGCAACATGGGCCTGGACAGAAACAATTCCAACTTTTTCCTTATACAAAGCATCATACGTTTTAATGACCTGGCGAATAAGCTTCACAGATTTTTCATCTGCAATTATACCCAAAAATTCAATGGCGATTGTATGGCATAAATTGGTTAGCACTTCCCGCAGAATTTCAGTTTTTTGCTCGTTAGAAATGCGTTTCGATTGCAGCAATGACCTGAACCGCGCATCTTTTTTTATCAGATCATCAATCTGTTGCAGAGATGCATGAACCGCACCCGCATGCTCGCCGGATGATTCTAGCAGGATTGAGGCAAGTTTTTTTGTACGTAAATTAAGCTTCATATTTCTTTATTTTTGACAACGATTCATCAATGAGGGCTTTATTTTCATCTGCGCTCAAATTTTTCCTGATGAGTTTCTCAGCCATAGAAATTGATAAGTTAACCACTTCGCCTTTGATCTCTGCGATTGCTTTATCTTTTTCAATCCGTATCTGGTTTTCTGCATTATCTGCGATGGTCTTGGCTTTTTCCTTGGAGTCAATGAGGATTTCTTCCTTCATTTTTACCGCAGATGCCTTACCTTGAGAGAGTATCTTCTGTGCTTCCGAACGAGCCTTGTTGATAATTTTCTCTCCTTCAGCATTTAACCTGGCCAATTCTGTCTGAGCTTTTTCCGCATCTTCTAAAGAGGAGCGAATCAAATCTTCCCGGTCCTTGAGCAATTTCAATAACGGTTTCCAGGCAAACTTCGCTAGTACTGTAAGCAGCAGCAGAAATGTTAGAATAGTCCAGACAAATAATCCGGGATCAAGCTGGACTAAAGGGTTATTCATTATATTTCCTTAAAGATTGTTA
>CAJXJG010000016.1 GCA_913054425.1 uncultured Fidelibacterota bacterium | reverse complement strand
CAGGGATACGTAAATGACGAGCAGTTATTTGTGCTATCATTCCAAATACCATAGCGAGTGCAAGGGTGAGGGCAGGATTATTCACAAATTGTTATTATTAATATTGGTGATTATGCATTTTTCGGACTAAGTGTTAAATTCACTTGGATGAAATATTTTTCAATTCACATCTCAATTAATTTAAAACGTTAATAAACTCATTCAAATCTGAAACCACTTTTCTACCAGTGGTTTTTAACCTTTCCTGACTCACATGGCCATTGGACACCAGAACACAATCGATTTCCATAGCTTCCGCTACTTCACTGTCATGGATCGTATCCCCAACCATGATAACTTCTTCAGGGTGATATTGCATTTCATTGATCCAGGACACACCAAGCGCCGTTTTTCCTGTGGCATATTGGTTGTCTATTCCCAATACTTTAATAAAATAGTCGGACAGACCATGATCTTTGATCCATTCAATCAAGAATTCCTGTTTACCAGCGGATAAGACGGATTGTGATCGGCTACTCTCTTTTATTCTATCTAAAACAGGTATCACGTCATCATGCAGGTCAACCCGATGAAAATGGTCCTCATAATATTCCACAAACTCATCTCCCGGTACATGGAAAGGTTCCTTCTCAAAATCGAAGCCCACTTTTTTATAATAATCTTCTACAGGAAATGAGAAAATTTCCCTGTATCGATCTTCAGTAAGTGTTGATATTTTCCGTTTATTCAATGCTGTGTTAATAGCTTCCACACAGAGCCACCGGTCATCCAATAGGGTACCGTTCCAATCCCAAATAATGTGTTTTATCCTCATGATTTACGTGGAAACATTGACCAGATTATTCAAATAGACCGGAATATATTCCAAGGGTTTTACAATCATTTATTTTCCCGTAAATTTGTAGGTTATCATGAACATAATCTCTGATTGGTTTTGGATATTCACACATTAAAAATAAAATTGGCCCAGCATTTAGTAAAGGAATTACCGGGAAAATCTGCACAGAAAATAATGCTGATTAAACCTAGAAACCCTATCAAATATTCCTCGAACAGTGAATGTGCCAATCCTGCTGCTGTGCTGATCCTCCTTTTTCCGGTAAAACAGGACATTCGGTTTTTCCTTACAAAACGAACCAATGTGGTTCAGCACCACAAGGGACAAATTTCCTTACCGGGAGGTGCCTGGGAAGAAGGTGAACAGTTGTGGGAAACAGCTTTAAGAGAAACGAATGAGGAAATCGGAGTTCGTGCAGAACGTATTCAATTCATGGGTGCATTGACACCTCTCTTTGTCCCGGTTACTGGTTTCTTGATCCATCCATTTGTGGGCTGGGTGGATGATAAACCAGAGACATATCCGGATCCAACAGAAGTTGAGTCTTTGTTCGCAGTTTCAGTCTCAGCGCTTATGGATCAAAATTCCTGTCAGCGGGAAGAACAGACTATTCGGGATTATGTGTTTGATGTCCCTTATTTTCTGTTAAACAAGCAAAAGGTTTGGGGTGCAACTTCTATGGTTTTATCAGAATTTAAAACAGTATTAAAAAAGGTTATTGATGAATAAAATAGGTATTGATCTTGGTGGAACAAAAATTGAAGGGATTGTCCTGGATGAAAAATACAATACAATCGATCGAAAAAGGATCCCAACAAATCGTGAAGATGGCTATGAAGCCATAATAGACAGAATAACCGGTTTGGGCCATAAATTATTAGACAAATCAACTGGCGTTGAACAGATTGGTATTTGTACTCCTGGCGCCGTAGACCCTTCCATGGGAACAATGAAAAATAGCAACACAATTTGTCTTATTGGAAAACCCCTGCAAAAAGATCTGGAAAGAGAGTTTGACCTTCCTGTATTAATGGAAAACGATGCAAACTGTTTTGCCCTCGCTGAGGCAATGTTGGGAGCGGCTAAAAGTTATGATATGGTGTTCGGTGTTATTATGGGTACGGGGGTTGGAGGCGGAATAATTATTAATGGAAAAATCCATCGGGGTCCAAATCATATTGCCGGTGAATGGGGTCACCATGTTTTATACCCCGATGGCAGAGATTGTTATTGTGGAAATAAAGGCTGTACAGAATCATATATCAGCGGTACTGCTTTAGAAAAAGAATGGTATAAATTAACAGGAGAAAATCAAATCGTAACTGATATTATTGATAACGGTTTATATAATACACACCCTGAATGGAAAGATAAATTTATTCTTAACTATGGCCGTGCTTTAAGTCATATAATCGATATAGTCGATCCTGATTGCATTGTGCTGGGTGGTGGGCTTTCAAAAGTTGATATACTTTATTCTGAAGGAAAAGATGCTGTCTATGCTGAAGTATTTAGCGAGCACGTTTTAACGCCTATTTTGAAGAATAAACTTGGAGATTCAGCAGGCGTATTTGGATCAGCGCTCCTCGCGGGAGCTGGATAATGAATTTTGCGCGTTGGCTGAATTCTCTGTCCGGTTTCGATCACCTGATTATCCTCTTTCTGTTCATCTTGGCAGGATTATTTGCACATCTTACATTTCAACAGGTCAGAAAATGGTACACGAAACAGCAGGAGAATAATCCCTTTGCGAAGCAAATGCGAATTAGCCCGATTGCCTTTTTTGCTTTGGCATTTCCTTACACGATTATTCTGTATAAACTACTTGGTGAATATCTGAAAATTTGGATTGGGCAATTATTCTAGAAAGATTTCATTTTGTTATCCAAAAAACAGTATACTCAATGTTAATGTAGAAAAAGAAAGCCCACAGGAGCATTGGGGGTATGGAGGGAAAGTTGCCCCTGCGGACTTAAAGTATTATAGAAAAAAACGAACAATTAATTCAATTGTGTAAGGTACAGAATATTACAAGATTTATATTCATGGCAACAAATTATATTTTATCTTTCTATAAAAAGTACGTTCATTGCTTAATATATCCAAAGTATGTAAAAATTGTTTATACTGCTGATCAATGTACTGTATAGAATTAGCTCTAAATATACCATCTTTTAAATCTTTTTTAATCCTTGCTATAGATACCTTTGGATCAGACGGAAAAACAACAACATCTATAACAAATGAATATACACACATATCTTTTACTGATTGCAAAAATGATATCCTATGGTTACTGTCCACCATAGTTGCACCAAAATAAACAGTATCGTATGAATCAAATAATTCAGCGAGTCTTTTAGAAGCAGTCTTGAATATAAAACCTTCTTGAGTTATATCATCAATGTTACCAAGCAGTTCGATTCTTAAATCATCTGTCTCTACTACTGGATGTTTGTCTTTAAGCCAAGATGATTTTCCACATCCTGTTATTCCCAATGTTATGATTAGGTTTTTCATTGCTTAAAAAAAATAGCTGTTTTATTTTTACGAAAAAAATTACTTTCCCTTTGATCTTTTTCGAAGTTTTTCCATAATCTTCCATGCGGTCTTTGGAACACGATCCAGCTCGTTAAACTCCCCAGCTCCTTTCAGCCATTCACCACCATCAATAGTGACTACCTCTCCATTGATGTAACCAGAGCCCTCACTTAAAAGATAGGATGCCAAATTAGCTAGTTCCTCATGTTTCCCGAATCGCTTTAAAGGAATTCGATTTTTTAATTTTCGTTCAATCCCAAACCCAGGCGGGGCAAGGCGTTTCCAGGCGCCTTCCGTAGGAAACGGTCCCGGTGCAATTGCATTGGTCCGGATACCATATTTTGCCCACTCAACTGCTAATGATCGAGTTATGGCAAGTACACCGGCCTTCGCTGCCGCGGATGGAACGACGTATCCGCTTCCGGTCCAGGCGTAGGTTGTGACAATATTCAAAATATTTCCATGGCCTTGTTTAATCATTTCTTTACCGATTGCAAGGGTCATATTGAACGTTCCTAAAAGAACTATGTCCACTACAACTTTAAATGCATTTTCAGTTAAATTTTCTGTTGGTGAAATAAAATTACCAGCTGCATTATTTACTAAAGCGTCAATGCTGTCAAATTTACTTTTTGACTGCTGGAGAAGTTTATCAATTTCCAACGGATTTCGCACATCACAGCTAAAAGGGAACACCTCTGCTCCGGTCTCCCGGAGTTCTTCCGCGGCCTGCTCCAGCACTTCCTGTTTTCTGCTGGAAATGATCAGGTTAGCACCAAGCTCTCCAAACCGGGCTGCCATGGATTTTCCAAGGCCTGTGCCTCCTCCCGTTATAAGAATTGTTTTATTTTTTAATAGGTCTGGTTGAAACATTGCCTTCTCCTTTACTTGCAGACTTATGGGAATCCCATGTACTTTTCAGCATGAATCCCCTGGTTATGATCGGATCGATTCTTTTTATGTTCGGGCTGCTTGTTTTCAGCATGAAACTGATTACATTCAACCGTAAAAAATACATGTATGAGGAGTCTCAAACAACACCAACTGATTTTTCATCTTCCTATACCAGTTTATTCATTCGGATCCTTGCACTGGTTATTCTCATTATTGCTTTAGTGATTTTATATATTTCTTACCATTAGAACCCTTTAATAAAAATATATAGGATTCTTGTGTCCTGCTTATCCCCTGAAATAAATTTCAAAAGAGAGTTTTGTATTATTATTGGAAGAACCTCTCCAATCGGGACAACGAAAAGAACCGAAAATGGACCCACTTAACTCTAAACCAGAGAAAAAAATAATGAATGATATTGCGGAAAACACATCCAGGCTGAATTACAGACTTGACTACCAGGGGAAAGATGTCCTTTTAAAACTCGCCCGTTGGAGTAAATTTGTAGGATTAATAAATATATTTTTCGGGTTTATTTACTGTTTAACCATTTTTGTATTTTCAATACCTACAGTTATCATTGGTATTTTCTTAATACTTATTGGCACTCGCTTGACTTCCGTGGCGGGAAATCTTCAAAATTGTGTCCTCCAGGAAGAATCAGACAGTTTTTCAGAGGCATTGGATCAGTTGCGGTCTTATATGTTTCTTAATGGAATAATGCTGATTGTGATGATTGTCATTATCACTATACTCATCATTATAGCAATAATGTTCGGTGTAGCAGTCAAAGATTTTTTCTTAGGAACTACTGATGATATTGTCATCCGTTCCCTTGTGTCTCAACTAATTTAAAACAGGGCAGCATCACGTCCGACAGCAAATGATTGAGCCGGGGTTTTTACTCTTTATCAAATATCCGGTCTAGTTTTTCCCCGACTTTCTTTTCTAGTATTTGTTCACCTTTGTCCTTTGTTTTTTCAACCGTTTCCTGGATTGTTTGCTTTACATCATGGATGGATTTCGGAATTTCTTTTCCTGTCCAAACCATATAAGCGATATAGAGCACAAAAATTGCCGCTCCAACAATCACCAATTTTATCAGTTTCTTTATCACTCCAAACAGAATGATCAAAGCCAACACCACAGCTACGGCAAGATAAACGGGGTTCTCTGTCAATTGATCAATAATTGTTTCCATTATTTTTCCTTGTGTTTCAATTTTGCACGATGAACAAAACCGGATTTTTCTTCATATTCCTGAATCAGTTCCATAATATTTGGATGATCAGCCATCTCCATGGTCATTTCTTCCAGATGTCCGGTTTTAGATAATATTTTATTTTGTCTCTCAATTTGTATTTTAATCACACCCACGTAATATCCATTCTTACCTGCCTGGGTAATGAGGATACCGTTTTCCTCCTTTGGTTCATGAACAACTGTCTGGCTGTGCGCCCCGATGATGATATCTACTCCTTTCAATTGCCGTGCCAAGGATACATCCTGGTCAAATCCCTGGTGGGAAAGCACTAAGACGATATCTACTTTTTCACGAAATTTCTTCAAAATATTTTCTACTACTGTGACGGGATCGTTGAGTGTGATAGCGTTACTGATTTCCTTTGGATAATATTTGAATGCCCGATATCCAATGATTCCCAGGATGCCTACTTTTACTCCACCTCTTTCCAATATTTTTAATGGCATGGACCCTTGTATCAAGGGCGACTGAACATTCGATACAACTAAATCTGCTCCAATTCTGCGCAAGATTCCATCCATTGCTTCCTGCCCGCGAGTGAGTTCTTGATCCCCGGGCAGGATTGCATCATACGGGATCAAACTGTAGGCTTCTGTGATGAGGCTGTCTTTCATAGGTTTATGGACAGGGGAAAAAAAGTCCCCGGCATCAACTACTATTGTATTGGGGTGTTCCTTTAGGAATGATTGCACAAAAACGGCCCGCTTCTCCAACGATCCAAGGGGCAGATCAGGACAGTAACAATTTTCAAGCTCTCCATTGGTATTATTTGTATGAAGAATATAGAAGGAGAAGCTATCTCCAAAGACAGAACACCCCAAAAAAAGATAGAAAACAATTGTAAGTGGGGTATGTTTGTCCATTGGTATCAGGGCAAAATTGAATGGTTTTGATAAAGTATTCAAGAAAAATATCACAAAGATTATTTTGAAACTCAAAATCGTCGGCATATTCATTCTTTTAGTTGGACCGTGGTCTTTTTCGGCGGGACAGGCTGCATATCCCGCAGACACAATCCTTGTGTCGGAAAACACAACTATCATAAAGAAGATAGGAATTCTTCCTATTGCCGGGTGGCAGAGGCTTTCCTATCGGTTAGATTTTTTAAACTGCCAGTTTTATCCAAGCTGCAGTAATTACGGAGCACAAGCCATTTATAAACATGGACTGATTTTCGGTGCATTTATGGCATCGGATAGAATTATCCGCTGTAATCCTGCTGCATTTCATTATCAACTGGAAGCGGGAGGAAAATTTTATAAAAAAGATGGACGGCTAGTAGACCCACTTCGCTACGCAGTTAAATTGAAGCCTCGTTCAAATCCTTTTACAGGAGCGGCGCTTTCGGCCTTGATCCCCGGCATGGGCCGTGTTTATTCCGGTCGGTGGATTGATGGCTTGTTTGGATTTAGTCTATTTTACTTGACTGCAAATACCGGATATAAAGCTTATCAGGATAATCGTCCCATAAAAGCACCAATATTTATCGGGGCAGCTCTCATCATTTATGGTGGGGAAATTTATGGAGCTTACCGGTCTTCTGTTAATAATTCATTGACCAATAATACAACATCAAGAGTTGTTATTTCACCATCCCCATCCATATCTGCAAAAAAGAATTGATTATCTGTTAATTCAGTGATTCCATTGAGGTGGGAAAGAATCATGATGATATCCAATGAATTAATGATCCCGTCACGGTTCACATCACCCGGGATGAGAATATGTTCGTTAATATATTGAATCGTTTCCCTGACGGTTATCAAAACAGCTTCATGCGCGGTGTCCCAGTCAACTAAACCGCCGACATGGACATGACCCGCAAGGTAACAGGGTGTTTCATCTTCATTCTCCATAAGGTCTTTATACCAGACGCCATGGAATCCTTTATATTCCGATAAATATCCTCCCGCTCCTCCGCCGTAGTCAATATACGGATAAAGCCCTAAATCCGCTGAATTGACTGCCTCAACAATTTCTGTCATGGGCAGGGAAGAAAACCGTATGTAATTTATGGGAGAATCCTGATCGGGAGGCGCAGGGGTGGGTTGATAGGGTGGAGTAAAATCATCTATCCACTCAAGCCAATTAAAATATTTCCATTCCATTTCCCAACTGTAGTCTATATATCCCCTGCTAAAGGTAATAATGGCAACAGGATTGTGTGATTCAACGATATTCCACAAGTCTTCTGACGTATCCTGGTAATCCACTTCTAAGTCTCCGTAACCCTGCCCGCATTCTGTGCAGTCAGGTGGATAAAATGAAGGAAAAAATGAAACGATATCGTAGCCTGATTCCTCCCAGTTTTCTCCAATCCATCCACTGGGATTTAAGAGAGAATTTTGACTGAATGGGCGGACCGCCTCATTGGTGGGTGGCCAATATCCGGTAAGTAAAATAATGGGGTTTTCTCTTGTTGATTTTTGTGGATAACCACGGGTTATCTCTGAATCCTCTTTTTTGAATTGTTGGTACGAAATAATTTGGATCAATATTTCCGGGAATTGAATTTTTTTATTTCGGGGTGCGGATAGTTCTAAAATAAATTCCGTTGCTTTTAATCTTCCGGTAAGGTTGGGAAATGCTGTTTTTAAGAATTCTTTTCGATAAGGTCCGACCCAGCTTTTTTCAGTAGGATTAATTACATACAATTCACATTCTTCAGGGAAACTGTTTTTATCCAGGCGGGCATGAAAACTACTTTCATTTTCCAGGGTGTAATGTATAAGATACAAAACTTCATTATCATTTATTAATTTAGTTCCATTCTGCCAGCGTAGTTTTGAAATTTTGAATTCCCCGTTTGTGAAGAAGATTTCTTCAGAAATCGTTTCAGGATTTACGCTAAAATATTGGGGCTCTCCATAAGGTAGGACCTGAGGATATATTACTCTGAATAGGATGATAAAAAGAAAGGAAAATCTACAGTTTAGAATGAGTTTTACTCTTGTAGCTATTGTGAAAGCATTGTGGGGGACAGGTGGCACTCTATGAAATGCCATAGATTAGCAAACTTCCAAACGCTATTCCCAGCAGCAGCCACAGGCGAATACTTAAAGGTGGAAGGCGCTCTATCCAGGTCATGAGCAAATTGATGCGTTTTCGTCCCACGAACTGGATAATGATTGCTGATAAAATAAATAACGCACCTAATACCATAAAGATGACAGGAAATCTCGTATCAGGAGCTAGGAGGATCAGTACCATCCCTAAAAGTAGCCGTACGATTATGGCAACGAATATCCCCCAGTTTTTCCCCCCAACTGTTTTAACTACCTTGACCAATCTATTCGGAGAATAGATGCTTAAGACGCACACCGCACACATGGTAATGCCGAATAGCAGGATGATGGTTTGCAAAATGGTGGTGATCATCTTTACAACTGCCTAACAACTAAACTCACTGGTCTTTTCCTTTCCGGTCGTTTTTTGCCGAACACGTTTTAGCCGTCCGCCTACCTGTCGGCAGACAGGGTGGAGTGGGGGTTAGCTGGGCATCTCGCTTGATTAATCGTATTGTTTCTGAACAAATGTAAAACTTTTCTTGTCTAAAATATTTGACCATTGGTCAGTGTTGAAAAATTCTGTTATGAAATGTTTATTTTTGGGCACATCAGCGATTAATACTAAACTATTTTTTGTCGTTGCATTACTTACTGTATTTAAAACATTTTTCTTATTTTATCGCTTTTGAACATATGAAGCAACCTATCTAAAATGATGATGCTATAATTTTGAGAAGGCACAAATTCTAAAATATTAATAACTTCACCTTCGATTTTCAGATTATCCTTTTTAGCGATATTAAGCATTTGGCTAATTCCAGTTTTTGAAATATCAACACCTTAAACACCATGACCTTTTAATGCAATAAATAATGCATCTCTACCTTGACCGCAACCTAAAACTAAAACATTTAGGTTCGTTTTTTCAAGCTGGTCAAAAAAATCAATAAACTCAATAAATGGTTCACAACAAGCATTTACATTTTTTTGATATATTTTCTCATAATCGGTCATATTCTAAATGCCAAGTGCCCAGCTAACTACTTACTATACTGCATATGTGCGACATAGTACTCCTATAATGAATGCTATACTGTAATTGTAATAGATCAATCATGCTTAGATTTAAAAACCTTTCGGTGCTGTCTCAACATACAATCATTCATCACCACCAGAAGTCCCGCATCCTCTGCCTTTTTGCCAGCTTCTTCATGAATGACTGTGTCCTGCATCCAGACGGCTTTAGCTCCGATTGCAATGGCTGAATCTACATTGGAAAGCACAAATTCTGAACGGCGGAAAATATCAACTATATCAATGGAATCGGGAATGGATTCAAGATCAGGGTAACAATCCATGCCGGCTATTTTCTCATGGCCGGGATTTACCGGATAAATTGTATATCCATATTCTTTCAAGTACATTGCCACGTAATGGCTGGGGCGTTCCGGTTTGGGACTCATCCCAACTACGGCAATAGTTTTCAATTGTAAAATTTCTCTGATTGTGTTTGAGTTGTTCATTACAAAATATACCTTCGTTAATTTTTAAATAAATTACCCAGAACATAGCCGATGATCCTCGGATTTTCCTTCAGGCGTCGTACTGAATAATCAAACCATTGTTCACCGAAAGGAACATAGATTCGAACTGTCCATCCTTTGTCCCGTAGCTTTTTAAGCCTGTTTCCCATGGGAACCCCATAAAGCGCCTGGAATTCAAACCGGTCGGAGGGAATCTGGTTTTCTTCAATCCAGTTTTCCAGTGAATCTAAAAGAATTGGATCATGCGTTGCGATTTGCGCAATTCCCTGTCCTTTCAAAAGTGTTTGAACTAAGGTAACAAAATTATTTCGAATTTCATCTGCTGTTTGAAAAGCTATTTCAGGCGGTTCCCGATAAATACCTTTGCAGATCCGCACTGTGAGTTCAGGTGAATCTAAAGCGTTCAGATCGGCAAGACTGCGGAACAGATAGGACTGGAGAACCGTTCCGGTTTGATCGTACTTCGCTGCAATTTTCCTGTAGATATCCAGGGTAATGTCTGTCAATTCTGAATTTTCCATATCAATTGTTATTCCCCTTGAAACCTCCTGTGCTTTATTTACAATGACCATGAGATTTTCCATTGCCAGGTGTTCACTTATGTCCAATCCAAGGTGTGTTATTTTTAAGGAGATCGTACAATCGCCATTGATGTTTCCAATCGCTTCATAAAGATCGGAATATTCATCCCGAACAATTTGTGCTTCGCTTTCTGTCTGAACATGCTCCCCTAAAATATCAACCGTCGTAGCGAAGCCCCGGTTATGAATTTCTTCGATAGTTTTTAGAGCATCCTCTATGGTTTCTCCGGCTACGTAAGGATGGGCAAAGGGGTGGATCATCCAGCGAGGACAGTAGGGAAGCATGCTTGCCAACATTGTGTTAAACCATTCCATAGGGTATAAAATTTAGAAAGGGAGCTTTGTAAGCTTCAACTTAAATGGTTGCCGGATTCGGATTAAAATCAGGATAAAAATGATTCTTCCGGAGTTCTTCCAAAGTGATTCTGAACGTGTATTTTTCCATTTTCTTCATCCACATCCTGATCGGATTTACCAAAGCAATGTATTTACCTTGACTGAGAGAAAATAGAACATCTATATTTCAGACTTGTAAATTAGCAGGAAACATAATGTATCGTGATTTCGGAACAATTTTTGTCTTCATTCTTCTGGGAATAATCCTGGTATATATCCCCCTTTTGATTCAAAAACTTGTTGCTCCTTCCAATCCCTCCTGGGACAAACTCTCCACTTATGAATGTGGTGAAGAGCCTGAGGGATCTGCCTGGGTTCGATTTAATATTCGCTATTATACTATCGCTCTCATCTTCCTGATTTTTGATGTCGAAGTTGTGCTCCTGTTTCCCTGGGCAGTTATTTTTCAGGATTTTATAAAAGAAGGGAACGGCATGCTTGTATTTATTGAAATGGCAATATTTTTATTTATTTTAATTGTAGGATTAGCGTACGTCTGGCAAAAAACTGACCTGGATTGGGTCAAGCGGAAAATTGCTTTTCCATCCGGACGTTATGATAATCAACTTACAGAAGACAGGAAATAAGAAAGGATCCATCATGGGATTATTAGAAGATAAATTTGAAGATAATATCATTGTAGCTTCTTTCGATAAAATATTAAGCTGGGCCCGCTCAACATCTCCCTGGTTCTTCCAGTTTGGGCTGGCGTGTTGCGCGATTGAGTTAATGGCTACGGGAGCCAGCCGTCATGACCTCAGTAGAATTGGGATGATACCCCGCTCTTCCCCCCGCCAGGCTGATGTCATGATTGTCGCCGGTACGGTGACAATGAAAATGGCTCTTCGAATTAAAAAGCTTTATGAGCAAATGGCCGATCCTAAATATGTAATTTCCATGGGGAGCTGTGCCACCAGCGGGGGACCTTATTGGCAATATGGTTACCATGTATTGAAAGGTGTGGACATCGTGGTTCCCGTTGATGTGTATGTCCCCGGTTGTCCTCCTCGACCAGAGTCTCTTATTGAGGGATTAATCAAACTTCAGGAAAAAATACTGAATGAAAGACCCCTCACCAAGAAAGCTGCATGATTCACGAACAAGTATTAAAATGTCTGCGGGAAAAATTTCCCGGATCGATAGTCGAAACGGAAGAAATGCCCGCAGATTTTATTCCAATCTATCAAAAAAATTGGGCAGAGATAGCAGCCTTTTTGCGGGACGACCCTGATTTAAGATTTGATTCACTTCAGTGTATCACCGGTGTGGATTTAGGGGAAGAAGGTATGGATGTTCGCTACAATTTTCATTCCATGACTCATCTCCATAAAATAGAAATTCGAATTTCTGTTGATAGCGAAAATCCGAAAATTCCCTCCATAGAACAAATTTGGAGGGTAGGGGACTGGTTTGAACGAGAAGTGTATGATATGTACGGTATAATATTTGACGGTCACAGGGACCTCCGCAGAATATTGCTTCCTGATGATTGGGAGGGATGGCCTTTGCGGAAGGATTATGAAACTCAGGAAACGTTTCACGGCATTGTTGTTCCAAAAGTGAAGGAAGAATGGGAATAGTTCACGGTGACGAGATGGTCCTCAATATTGGACCGCAGCACCCAAGCACCCATGGGGTTTTGAGACTGAAGGTTCATACCGATGGTGAAATCGTGTCCAAAATTACACCTTATATTGGCTATCTCCATCGCTGCTTTGAAAAACATTGCGAAAATCTGACGTATGAGCAAGTGATACCATTTACCGATCGTTGCGACTATATTAGTTCCATGAACAACAATTTTGGTTATGTTGTTACGGTAGAGGAATTGATGGATATCCATGTTTCAGAAAAAGTTGAACACATCAGGGTGATCATGGCCGAGCTGAATCGTATAGCCAGCCATCTCCTGGCACTGGGAACCTTCGGGATGGATGTAGGAGCTTTTACACCGTTTCTTTAT
This sequence comes from uncultured Fidelibacterota bacterium, assembly GCA_913054425.1. GTDB lineage: Bacteria > Fidelibacterota > Marinisomatia > Marinisomatales > UBA8229 > UBA8229. The sequence continues at coordinate 3,485 of CAJXJG010000016.1, read as the reverse complement.
ATGTTCAGGGATCGTGAAAACATCCTGGATCTTTTCGAAATGACCTGCGGTGCCCGTCTTCTTTATAACTATATGTGGATTGGTGGTCTTTCCCATGATCTCCCGGTCGGTTTTGTGGAAAAGACCTATGAATTTTTGGATTATTTCGAACCAAAAATAAAAGAAAACGATGACCTGTTAATGTACAATAAAATTTTTATTGAACGGACTGCCGATGTAGGTGTTCTTCCGCCTGAAGTAGCTATTAGTTACGGCGTAACAGGGCCAAATTTGCGTGGTTCCGGTGTTCAATGGGATTTACGAAAAGACGAACAATATTCTATTTACGACCGCTTTGATTTTGAAATACCTGTTGGAACTGGCCAAATGGGAACAGTCGGTGATTGTTGGGATCGTTACTGGGTCAGAACTCAGGAAATGAAAGAAAGTATTGGAATTGTTCGTCAGGCTCTTAAACAATTACCGACTGAAGGGGATGTACAGGAATTGGTCCCAAAGAAAATCCGACCGCCGAAAGGATCAATCTACAAACGTACCGAGTCACCCAGGGGAGATCTGGGTTTTTACATTATCAGCGATGGAAAACCAACTCCAGTGAGAGTTAAATTGAGGTCACCTGCGTTTACCGCCCTTAGTGCCTTAAGCGCAATAGCGGAAGGATGGATGATTTCCGATGTAATAGCAATTCTTGGGAGTTTAGACATTGTTTTAGGAGAGATCGATCGATGAATACGTTAATGAGCATAAAAGGGTATTTGATCAATGGTCGTTGATAATCTTATGCAGTGGTTTGAATCCTGGACGTTATGGGAAGCAGGATCTCCACTTTTGTTTTTAATCGTGGTAGTCATTGCAGGCGTGCCGATCTTTCTTCTCATGGCAGTCAATGCCCTGGTGGCTGTTTATGCAGAACTTAAAATATCGGCTTTTATGCAGGACAGAGTTGGTCCAATGGGTCAAGGGCCAGGGTTACATGCAGGTAAATGGGGTTTATTGCAAACCGTTGCTGACGCTTTGAAACTTTTGTTAAAAGAGGATATAATCCCAACCTTAGCCGATCGTAAGTTGTTCATAATAGCACCTTTTATCATTTTTGTTACCCCTTTTATAGCACTTGCCGCTCTCCCTTTTAATCAGAATCTCCTGATTGCTGATTTAAACATAGGAGTTTTCTATATTCTTGCGGTGGGATCTATCAGCGTAATTGGTATCATCATGGCAGGATGGTCATCTAACAACAAGTGGTCATTATACGGAGCTATGAGATCTGCGGCGCAAATTGTAAGTTACGAAATTCCGGTTGCCCTTTCCATTGTATCCGTCATTATGCTCACAGGGACCTTGAGTATGCAGGGTATTATATCCTACCAAGATGGCACTACCTTAGGAATATTACCAAACTGGATTCTTTTTAATAATCCCTTCTCTTTTATAGCTTTTTTTATTTTTTTTATTAGCGGTGTTGCCGAAGTGAACCGGACTCCTTTTGATATTCCTGAGGCAGAGTCCGAACTGGTTGCAGGTTTTCATACCGAGTATTCCGGGATGCGATGGGCTTTCTTTTTTCTCAGTGAATATGCCAATATGCTGATTATAAGCGGTGTCGCCGCAGTAGCATTCCTTGGAGGATGGCACAGCCCGATTCCCGGTTTTCTGGAATCACCGGGATGGAGCCTTTTCTGGTTCATCTCAAAGGTAGGAATGCTCATTTTTATTATGATGTGGTTTCGATGGACGTTTCCACGGCTTCGGGTTGATCAGCTTATGAATATTTGCTGGAAAGTCCTCCTTCCTCTTGCTCTTCTAAATATTTTTGGCGTGGGACTCTGGGGTTTATTCGTCGCGTAGCGTATGGGAGAGTATCTTCAAAATATATGGGCTTCAATTTCCAGTTCCCTGGTTGGCATGAGTATCACCTTAAAACATTTGCTCCTGATTCGGAAAGGAAATGTAACCCTCCAATATCCGGAAGAGAAATGGCCCCGCCCGGAGCGAAATATAGGATTTGATCATAAGGATTATAACGTTATTCGGTCTAAACTCCATGTGGATATGGATGATTGTATCGGGTGTTATAAATGTGCCCGTGCCTGCCCGGTTGATTGTATCAAAATTGAAACGATAAAAGTTCCCAAGGGAACGGATATAGGTACTACATCCAATGACACAAAAAAGCGGCTTTTAGTTACTCGTTTTGATATTGATATGACGGAGTGTATGTATTGTAACCTTTGTGTATATCCATGTCCTGAAGAGTGTATTTTTATGACCGGGGGTCCTAATTCCTCCAAACATCCCATCGATTATGAATTTTCTGAATACAATCGGGAGGGATTGATGTATCCTTTTGCTACAGTAACCCAGGAAGAAATCGACCGCTATACGGATTCTGAAACACCGGAAAAACCTGCTGAAAAAGAAGAAACAGCATGAGCGAATTTCTGTTCTGGTTCATGACTGCCATGACTATTGGCTCTGCCTTAATTGTCGTACTTCATTCTAATCTTTTTTATTCTGCACTTGCGCTTGTTGTTACTCTATTTGGTGTCGCGGGTTTCTATGTATTTCTCTGGGCAGATTTTTTAGCTGGAGTACAGGTGCTCATTTATATCGGGGGTATCCTGATTTTAATTTTATTTGGAATTATGCTCACTAACAAGATTTCTTCGGTAAATATTTCCCATTCGAATTTCCATCAAAGCATAGCTGCTGTCATTGTTTTGGGGATATTTTCTATTTTGGGTTGGATGATATTGAGGACTCCCTGGCTCCTGATAGTACAGCAGGAACCAGAACAAACAGTCGGGAAGATTGGCAGGTTATTGATGACAGAGTATTTACTTCCTTTTGAGGTAGCATCTGTTTTGCTTCTTACAGCGCTCATAGGAGCGGCAATGTTATCCCGGAAGGCAAATTAATGGACCAGCTACAAAATTATCTTTTTATCGCTGCTGCGCTTTTTTCACTAGGACTTTTTGCCGTTATTACCCGTCGAAACGCTGTGGCAGTTCTCATGGGAGTGGAACTCATTTTGAACTCAGCCAATGTAAACTTTCTTGCTTTTTCCCGGTTCGGCGGTATGAATTTTGACGGGCATGTTTTTGCTCTTTTTGTAATCATTATGGCGGCGGCGGAAGCTGCAGTAGCTTTGGCAATAATTATTAATTTATATAACAATTATCAATCCATTAATGTGGATGAAGCGAGTCAATTAAAACGATGAATATTTTTATTGAATATTCTCTGTTCATATTTTTCCTCCCCCTCGCAGCTTTCCTGATTAATATTTTCTTTGGAAAACGGCTTCCCCGTCAAGGTGATTGGGTGTCCATCGGGGCTGTACTTTTCACGCTGGCTCTTTCCATCGCGATGTTTGCCGGGATGCTTTTCAGTTACGATCCGGATTTTCAAGTGGAATCATCCTTCACTTGGATCAACCTCGGTGATTTTAATATTCAGTTAGGATTTTTGGTAGACAATATTAC
>CAJXJG010000015.1 GCA_913054425.1 uncultured Fidelibacterota bacterium | reverse complement strand
CAGGACTTCTTTACTCTCAGCATTTTTGATAATTGTCCCAGGCGGGACTGGTATAATGATGTCAGCACCATCTTTCCCTGTTTTCCGGCTTGAACCACCCTGCTGGCCATTTTCCGTCTTATAGAATCTTCTGTAATTAATATCTTGAAGAGTATACAGATTATGATCTACACAGAAAACGATATTTCCTCCCCTGCCTCCACTACCACCGTCGGGCCCCCCCTTAGGAACGAATTTTTCCCTTCGGAATGATACCGCACCAGCACCGCCTTTTCCAGATTGAAGTTCTACCTGTGTATAATCAATGAACATAGTTTTCTATATAAAAAAGACATACAAAATACACATCTATACCGTTAATAAATCAGAAAAATGGTACGAATTGTTTTCAGAATTACTTCAATATTATTGGTAGGATTTCCATTTTTTTTCTAGATCGGGACCATGTAATACATCTAAAATATAGGTACAAAATTCAGGTCCTGTTGCTCCGTTTTCCCTACCGGTTATTTCTAATTTTTTTTCAAATTGTCCCACAATATCCAAGGCCATCTCCAGTTTTTTTGCCCGTTTCAAATAACCAATATGATTTAATAACATTGATCCAGCTCTAATCATGCTGCTTGGATCAGCATATTGTGTACGGCCTTCATCCACCATTCTTGGAGCTGAACCGTGAATTGCCTCGAACATGGCATACTTCTTACCGATGTTTGCAGAACCGGCAGTGCCAACTCCACCCTGAAATTCAGCCGCTTCATCTGTCAAAATATCACCGTAGAGATTTGTCAAAACCATAACACGAAATTGGGTACGACGTTTAGGATCAATCAGTTTAGCAGTCATGATATCAATATACCAGTCATCTGTCTCTATTTCAGGATACTCTTTTGCAATTTCTTGCCCAATTGTGAGGAATTTACCATCAGTGGTCTTGATTACATTTGCTTTTGTAACCAATGTCACCTTATTGATGTTATTCCTATTGGCGTACTCAAAAGCCAATCGAATAAGCCGTTCTGACCCTGTGGTGGTCGTGACAATAAAATCCACCGCAAGATCCTCTGAAACATCAATTCCGCTGCTGCCAAGCGCGTAGGCTCCTTCAGTGTTTTCCCTGAAAAAAATCCAATCAATATTTTCCATCGGTACTCGCACAGGTCGAATATTTGCAAATAAATCAAGTTCCTTCCGAAGAGCTACATTCGCACTTTCAATATTAGGCCACCGGTCTCCTTTCCGGGGAGTTGTCGTGGGACCCTTTAATGTTACATGGCATTGTTTAATCTTCTCAAGAACATCATCCGGGATGGGTTTATTTACTTCTGCCCGCTTTTCAATAGTTAAATCCTTAATATACCTGAATTCGACTTTTCCGGATTGAAGTTCATCAGCAAGCAACACTTCCAAAACTTTTTGAGCTTCTTCAGCAATGTATGGACCAATGCCGTCACCTCCAATGAAGCCTATTATTATCGTGGGAAGTATCGAATAATCAACAAAATCTTTGCCCGCTTTAATCTCTTTTATCCGGTCAAGTTGCTGCTGTAATAATGTACCAAAATTTTCTTTGGCTCTCTCAATTAGTTCATTACTCATTACTACTATATTTTTTTTCTTTCTTTTCAGACGTTTCGCTTGATTTTGTTGTTTTTGTTTCTTTTCCCTCTTTTATCTTCGGGGACTTTTTATTCTCCGGTTTATTCTTATAATCTGTAAGGTAAAAACCCGAACCTTTAAAAATCAATCCGGATCCCCCGCTTACTAATCGTCTCACTTTCGACCCGCAAAGAGGGCATTCCTCAAGGAGATCATCTGACATGGATTGAAAATGCTCAAATTTATGAGCACATGACGTGCAAAGGTAATCGTATGTCGGCATAGATAACTTTCGGTTTTCTGATAAAATGAAACGGGGAAAATTACAAAAAATTCTTAATTGAATTTAGCTTTTAAATGTTCGTTCACCGCAGGGGGAACATAGTCTGCTATATCTCCATGCAAACTGGCAATTTCTTTTATAAGATTGGAATTCAGATGAATATGTTTTTCTTCGGGCATCATGAGAATAGTTGTTAACTCAGGATTGAGATGGTAATTCATCATCGCCATCTGAAATTCAAGTTCAAAATCACTGACATGACGAAGACCCCGTATCAGGGCAATTGCATTTTCTTCTTTCGCCAGATCAACAATCAGTATTTTGGTTGACAGGACAGAAACATTTTGGATATCACTAGTTGCCTCTTTAATCAGTTCAATTCGTTCAGCTTCAGTAAATAATGGTTTTTTTGATGGATTAATCGCCACTGCAAAGACAAACTCATCAAATAATTTTGATCCCCTTCTGGCAATATCAAGATGCCCGTTGTGAATTGGATCAAATGTGCCTGGATAAATAACTTTTTTCATGTTTGGTTCCAAAATACTAATTTAGTATCACCGTATTTTTTTTCACGGGTACCTGTTAAATCAATTTTCGAAGGCATTTCAAGTATAAATTGCCCATGAAGTTTAACCTTTGTTAAGCATAAATCAACGAGACTTTTTCCATCAATTTTATATCCTGGTGAAAAATTCTCATAGGGAGGATCTGCAAGTATTAAATCATATGTTCCGCAAGAATTAAGAAATGTTACAGCATCTATTTTTTTAATAAAGAAATTCGTATTTTTGAATAAATTCTGGTTCTTATAAAGAAGCCTGACCATATCTGGATTATTCTCTACAAAGGTAATTTCCTCCGCACCACGGCTTGCTGCCTCAAATCCCAGGATTCCTGATCCCGCGTAAAGATCGAGCACGATTTTCCCTTCCAACCCTCCCACTATATCGAAAAGACTTTTACGGATTCGTGATTGTGTAGGTCGGTAAGATAAGCTAGGCAGTGTTACAATCCTGCGGCCTTTATATTGCCCAGCGAGGATTTGCATTCAAATTTTCCAATATTAACTATGAAAATTGTTTTTAAAAACTACAATGTGGAAAACAGCGTTGGAGTCCTGATTATTATGTCGATTATTCACCTCAACTTTTCGAACAATTATATTTCCAGCAGATCCGGAAACCCATTTGGTAAAGCTCCGAATTTTTTCAATAGAATCAATTTGTAAAATCAACGGATCAAAACTATTTATTCCATCTTCAATAGTTTCAAGTAAACGGATATTGGGATGATTATATTCATTTGAAATCATTGTAATAAAATCATCTCTTTCAATCCAGTTCTCAGGTACTGCTGCAACTTCCTCACTGAGGATAACAACCAGATTGTGTTTGTTAACTTTATCCTTTTCTAATTGAATTGGAACTCCTTTCAAGCCACGCAGGAATCCAGTGTCTTGATTGCATGTCCAGGCTAACTCCATTTTAAGATCCTGAATTGACAGAGAAGACAGGTCGGAAATAGAAATAGTATTTAGGATATAAGTAACTGTATTTAGTAGCGATTGGGAGGTATTGTACTGGGGTTGAAAAGGAGAAGTCTTTGAATTGATTTTCTCTTCTTTATGCTGAAACTCAGTAGGCACTTCTATAGGAGATTCTTCTGAGGTTACAACCTCAGATTCAAGTCGTGGAAGAAAGGGAAAATGTACCTCTTTTTTACTTAATCTGAGATAAATCGATCCGGAAACTATCCCAATAATAAGGACTAAAATAAATGCCGGTTGCATTTGAAATGGTTTTTTAATCGTTTTTACCGCTTTTCGACCAGACTTTTTAATTGGTTTAACAGGTTCAGTTTTAATCTCTTTCAATTTATCAATTTTTACCGGTTGTGGTAAAATATCATTTATATAAGGTATATTAAATAAATTGATCGTTACATCAGCAGCGCTGCCCCCAATTAATGCAGATAAAATATTTAATCCACGGTGAGAAACGTCAGGAGGCATTTTTATTCCTTTTGTGCTTATCTCTTGAAGTGGCTGTAAAATCGAAAATCTCATTTTTTTCCAATGAACTAATTTGCTTTTTGGTAACTGGTCTACACATATAAACTGAATAGTTTTATTCAATTCCTGGTAAATCCTTTTCAAGGATTCCCTTCTACCAATTGATGATTGAATCTTAAATTCACCAGAGACAAATCTAATTATTCCACCTACATAACCATCTCTATCTCGATGAAAGACGCGATAAGATTTGCCTTGATCAAATATGAATATGCTCTTGTTATTTTTATCGCCCTCCAGAAGGATTTCACTAAACAATCCCATCCAAACAGGTTCAGCATTCATATCCTTAATCTTTATTTTCATTTGGTTTATCAAATTTACTGGACATGAAATAACCTGGTATTCATTCGGTTTTTCAAAATATGACTGAGCAAAAGTTGAATACTGTTTATGCTGTTCTCCCCATCGCTGCTTTGCAGACCACAGGATATATTTCCAAGCATCCTCCTTTGAAAAATCTTTTTCTGAAACAAGAACATCCTGGTAAAGGAGATCATCGTCAACAGCCACATATACTTCATCTCCAGGAAAAGAACAAGATTTTGCAATGCTACGAAAAGCTGTTTGAAGGAGTGAACTCAGCTTCCGATCATCATGCGAAACCTCCTTTAATGTCCGGGAAAATTTATGAGAAGCTAAACTGGTACTCTTTAATCCCTGTGGATTCTTTGTCGATTGAGCACAAAGAAGATGTGTGTTATTTAAGATTAAGTTAATCAATGTTCATCAATCCCAACTTCGAGCTCCATCATCAATATATCCATGATTAAATGCTTTAAATGAAAAAAATATATACCTGGATTCTTTATACATTTCCGTAATTGGGCTTGCTATTTTAAGGCTAGATTCTTCAAGTGTAATTTTATATGGATCATTCGTAACAGGACAAAAAAACATTGAAGAATCAGGCATATATTTATCGTAATATTCCACGACCTCTATTCTTTGTACAGGTTCTTTACTTAATATCTTTCGAAAGTAAGGGTCCATCCTTATTTTATTAAGAGTTTTACCCTGGATAAAAACTGTATCATTCCGGGATAATTCCTCAGAAAAAACAACAATAGTAACTGTAGTATCAGTTATTGTATCCCTTCTCATTTTCATAAATCCAAAAGTAGTATCATACTCTGTTTCAAAACCGTTTGGTATGTCTACATGAATGTCTCTATTGTTCAGGAACATGGCTTGCAACCCTAAATAGGTTGAATCTGCAGTTAATGAATCCCTCACAGCATTAACGACATTCATTGCCCACAGTCCATCAGTCTCATAGGTATCTGTTAATAGTTCAAAAAAAGATTCCACTCCATAAATAGTCTTCATTCGAAAACGACTTTTTCCACGGAAATTATCTTCTTCTTCCCATATTCCTACCGGTACATAAATAGTGAAAATCATAGCAATAAACGCCAAGACAATTAGCAGTTCTATCAAATCATTTCGCTTTTGACTTTTTTTCATATTCATATAATTAACTAAATTAAATTGTTACATATTTCCTCATTTTATCCAACGTTTTTGGACCGATCCCCTTTACTCTTGTTAAATCGTCAATTGATTTAAACATTCCAAAATCTTCTCGAAATCGAATTATTCGCTCTGCCATAACTGGACCTACATTTGGCAAATTAATCAATTCCTCTTTCTTTGCAGTATTAACATAAATTATTTCAATTTTTTTCTTAATACTACCTTCACTCAATTCTTCTTTTTGACCATCCGCAACAAAATCTAGAAACAGATTAACTGATTCCTTTTCAAGAGGTAATTGACCGTCTCTTAAAAAGGATGTCTTTTCCCCCTGGGTTAAAATATTATCATGTTTTCTATCAAAATAATTATGCCTCACAGCCCCAACAATTAGTCCGACAAGCATCGTACCAATCAAAAAACGAAAAACAGTTTTTTTCTGAGAAGTAAAGAGTTTCACTAAAAATCAACTTTATTAAACTTTGGTTTCAACTCCCCGTTTAAACTAGCTAATTCTGAAAACAAATCCTTTTCTTTTTTACTCAGGGAGTTTGGTGTTGAAACTTGTATTCTCACAAGTTGATCTCCTTTTTGGCTTCCTCTTAATTTTGGAAATCCTTTTCCGCGCATTCTGAGAATCTGTCCAGATTGAATACCGACTGGTATTTTTAGGCTGGCTTTACCATCAATTGTAGGTACGTCAATAGTGCCCCCTAATACAGCCCAAAAAACAGGCACTTGCGCTTCTATAAAAATATCAAGCCCATGCCGAATAAAAAAGGGATGCTCTTTCTCTTCAAAATAAACAACGAGATCCCCCGGTTCAATGCCCTTTCCACCTTTATTCCCTTCTTTGCTCAAAGTCATATAATTCCCCGTGGAAACCCCTTTGGGAACTGAAATTTTAATAGTTGCTGTTTTGCGGGTAATTCCCCGACCACTGCAATCACGACACGGATGTTCATTTAATTCTCCCTCTCCACGACAAACGGGACAATCACTTACAACAACGGATTGCCCGAAAAAAGATTGTGACATTCTTTGTACCTGACCGCTCCCCCCACAATGCCTGCACTGGGAAGGTGTCGTCCCTGGCTTAGCTCCGTTTCCATCGCAAGTTGTGCATATTTCAAACCGTTTGATACGGATTTTTTTTTCAGTTCCGTGCAGTATATCGGGAAAATCTAACTCAATTGAAACACGCAGGTCTTTTGCTTTTCGTATATGACTGCTTCGTCTTGTTGAACCACCAAAAATATCCTGAAAAGGATTCTGTCCCCCAAAAATATCACTGAATTGACTGAAAATATCATCCATGGACATCTGCCCGCTAAATCCTGGGCCGGAATCCATATCTCCCATTCCTACCCCTGCATGACCAAATTGATCATACTGCGCACGTTTATGTTCATTACTCAATACAGAATAAGCTTCAGCTGATTTTTTAAATTGCTGTTCTGCTTCTTTATTTCCGGGGTTTTTATCGGGATGGTATTTCATAGCAATTTTACGATAGGCCCGCTTTATTTCCTCTGCTGTTGCAGTATTATCCAAACCTAAAATCTCATACAAATCTTTCATTTTTTATTGACAATCACCTTTGCATGGCGGACTACCTTATCTTTGTAAGCATAACCCTTTTGAAAAACTTGCAGGATTTCATCTTCCTTTTTACCCTTTTCTTTTCGAATCATAATCGCATCATGAATATCTAAATCCAATATTTCGCCTGGTGTACCATAGGATTCTATTTTCCAATCTTTTAAAAACTTTCTCATATTTGATTGAATTAATTGAACTCCCTCCTCAATAGACGATCCACCATCGGATTCCTTATGATTATTGAATGCCTCAGCTAATCGATCTAAATCATCAATGATGGACAACAAATCTTCAAATATTGCTTTGCCCTCATATTGCAGCATTTGAGTTATCTCTTTCTCTTTCCGGCGGCGGAAATTATCAAATTCTGCAACAAGACGAAGATGTCGATCCTCTCCTTGAACCAATTTTTGCTTTAATTCATTGATTTTTTGTTTTTCTTTAGAACCCTTTTTTGAGGAAGTCTTTTTTTTCTCTGGCTTAATCTTCTCTTGAGATAAATCAACTTTTTCCTGTTTTTTAACAGACATTCGGCAACACCTCCGAAAAATCCTCAAGTATACGCTTCACAAATTGATAACGTATCCGCGTAGGACCTAAAACAGCCAATTGACCAGTTACTAAATCACTACTAAATCGGGAAGTCAAAATTGAAAAATGACCCATGAGATCATTATTTGTCTCATGACCTATAAAGATATATTTCTTTTTCAAACCCACATTAGAATTTATGAACTGTTTAATGTTCCTTTTCTCCAAAGCTTTAATTGTTTTCCGAAGTACCGTGACTTCCTGAAATTCAGGGTAATTTAACAATTCACTAAAGGATGAAGTATAAATCAATGAATTACCTTTAAGACAGAAATGTGTAGTTGGTTTATTAATCAATACCTGAATAATTTCATGGTCAAATACATCTGATCCACACACGCGAAGATGGATTGTCTTCTGAATTTCATCTAATGAAAGACCAAGTAAACATTCCTTTAAAATTGCAGTAATTCTATCTAATTCATTCTGATTAACAACTACTTTCAGCTCAAGTACAATTGAACGAATTAATCCTGTTTTCATAGCAAGAACCATCATAATACGGTCAGAGGAAAGAGAAATAAGTTCAATGTCTGTTAAAATACTTTTATTCGCCTCAGAAATCATAACAAAACCGAACAATCGGCTTACTTTAGATAACAAAGTTGCAGTTGCCTGCATCAAATCATCAATATTCGAGGTCATCTTAATAAGGTTTTTAAAAGTCTCCTCATCTAATTTATCTTCTTTTTTTTCACTACCAGAGAACTGATCGACATAATATCTGTAACCTTCATCTGTTGGAATTCGCCCTGCAGAGGTATGCATATGAGTAAGCATTCCTTTTGATTCCAAGCATGCCAGAGTGTTCCGAATTGTTGCTGGACTAAAAGAAAAAAAATGACGTTTTTTTAGAAAACTGGACCCAACGGGGTGATTTACTTCAATATAATCTTCAATTGTTGTCATGAGGACTAGGTGTTCCCTTTCACTTAGACCTTTTGAATGTTGTTCTTTCATGATATTAAATTAGACCTTATTATTTTTTTTAGTCAAGTGGTGAATAAACATTTATAAAAATTTCGAGACCGCTCGATAACTACCAATAAAACCGATAAAGCTGGAAATAATGAATAATCCAATCCCAAAATAAAGATCCCCTTGAATCCTCAATGAAATTAATTGGGTAAGATAATAATTACTTGCTTTTATAAGCCCAAGGATAGCAAAAAACGCCAAAGAAGCTCCTATGATACTTTGGAAAATTCCCTCTAGAATAAAGGGAACCTTTATAAACAATTTTGTTGCACCAAGTAACTGTAATGTTTTAATCAGTTCCCGGCGTGTATAAATGGTCAATTTAATTGTATTTGAAATAACTACGATACTGATTAGGAGAATAACTCCGGAAGATATTTTTAAAAGGTTGATCATCATTTGATAAAAATTTTCTAAACGGCTGATTAATCTTCCCTGATATCGAACAACATCCACACCGTTTAGTGCTTGAATCTTTTTTATTAGCGGATCAAGATTTACCTTCTCAAAACCTCCTTTATTAATATTCACAACTGCACTACCAGGGAGGGGATTATACCCAAGCATTTTTACTACATCTTCTCCAAACTGATCTCTAAAGATTCTTACAGCATCCTTTTTTGTAATAAGTGTTACCGAGCGGACTTCAGGAAATCCACGGATTTCCTCAATAATAATTTTCTCTTGTCCATCTAACGTATTGTTATTAAAAAATACCTCAATTTTGTACTTTGACCGAAAATATTCGATAGGATAGTGAGAATTTTGACCCACTATAATTAGTATTCCAATTAGAAATAACGTCAGAAAAACCGAAAATATGGATGTGGAAGCAGTTAATTTATGACGCCATAAATTTCTGAATCCTTCAATGAACAGGAATGAAATTTTATCAATCATTGGTTCTGAATTTCCCCCATTTGGATTTCCAGAATTCTATGACCTCTATTCTTAATTAAATTATAGTTATGAGAAACCATAAACACAGCTGTTCCTTCAATATTAACATCCTCCAGTAATTTCACTAAATCATGAGCAGCGATAGGATCTAAGTTTCCAGTTGGTTCATCGGCAAGGATAACTTCCGGTTCTTTCACTAACGCCCGGGCAATACAAACTCTCTGCTGTTCCCCTCCAGATAATTCAAATGGTTTCTTTTTTTCTTTTTCCTCAAGATCTAATTCATTTAACATCCTCATCACCCTTTCTCGCACTTCATCTCTCCTTACTCCTGTCATGTGCAAAGGAAGAGCAACATTTTCAAAAATATTTCTGTCAGATAAAAGATTATAATCCTGAAAGACCATTCCGATTTTTCGGCGCACCATTGGTATCTTTCGTTTTTTGATTTTGTTTGAACTTATTCCACAAACGGTGACAAACCCTTCATCAGGAATGAGATCTAAATAAATAAGGCGCATAATAGTGGTTTTTCCCGATCCTGTTGGACCAATTAAAAAAGCAAATTCATCGTGGTTAATTTCAAAACTTACATCTTTTACACCAATTTCTTTGGAAAAGGAGTAGGACACACTATTAAATGATATCACTGTGAAAACCTACCTGATCTTCTTCAAGATCACCAATTGAGACTGTATAGAAAAATAACATATCCCATAAACAACAGAACTGAACTAAACCTGGAGACGGGCTGTCTCATGAAACTGAGTGGAATGAATACCAATCCGAATAATACCATAATTGGAATTTCAAAAGTAAGGATCCCCGGGGGAATATCTATTGGTTGAATAATTGAAACTAGACCTAAAACTGACAGAATATTGAACAAGTTCGATCCGATAATATTACCTATTGAAATAGCGCTTTCCCGACGAAATGCTGCTACCACAGATGTTGCAAGTTCCGGCAACGAAGTCCCAAATGCAACAATTGACATGCCGATTACAACCTCATCCACCTCAAAGATATGAGCTATATCAACCGCACCTTTCACAAAAGTTTTAGATCCAAGATATAGTACAACAATCCCCAGGACAAGGAGAATCCATGTTCCAAAAGTTGAACGCAATTGATCACTAACATCTTTGGGATCTTCCATAGGAGATTTTATACACCATAAAGTATATACAATAATCCCAAGGAAAAGTACCAATCCTTCCCATTGACTTAGCCGAGAATCAAGCATAAAAAGAACTAAGATACAGCAAACTATAAAATAAACTCCTATTTCTCTTTTTATTAGCTCAAACTTGATGAAAATCGGGAAAATGGTAGAACTGATACCTAAAACTAACCCAACGTTTGCGATATTTGATCCTACAACATTTCCAATAGCAATCCCTGAATATCCGTCTAAAGCAGCTTTAAGACTCACTACCAGTTCGGGTAAAGATGTACCAAAAGCGACCAAGGTCAGTCCGATTACAAAATGTGGGATTTGAAATTGTGAAGCGATATGTACTCCACTTTTTACAATCCAATCAGCTCCATAATAGAGGAGCAAAGTCCCAATTACTAAAAATACAAAACTCGTTAACAGTTCGTAAATCAAAGGTAAAGATTATGAACGTTAATGAATTCCCAAACAGGCTGCGTTACCATGTATCGAATGGTCTTATTTTTCTTCCATCTATTTCGAATTGTTGTTGAAGAAACCTCAAATTGTGGGATATTTGCAAATTGAATATCCTGGAGAATCCAATTAGGGACAGAGCTGGGCTGAAAACCAGGACGTAACGCTACTATCACGTGACATTCCTTTAAAATCCGTTCAGGCTCTTTCCAAGTATGGAATTCTACCAGAGAATCACTTCCCATCAAAAAATATAATTCGTCACGATTAATTATCTTTTCTCTTTTGTAAGCTAGTACCGTATCAAGGGTGTAAGATGTCCCTCCTCTTTTTATTTCAATATCTGATATCTCAAAATGAGGATTACTTTCTGTAGCAGATTCCAACATTTTAACTCTCAAATCAACAGGACTCATTCCATTTTTTCTTTTATGAGGAGGTCTTAATGAAGGGATAAAAATTACTTTTTCAAAATTTTCCGCTTCACAAACAGTCTGGGCAATTAATAAATGCCCTATGTGGGGAGGATCAAATGTCCCGCCGAAAAGACAGATTTTCATTTTTTTGCTTTCTCAATCCGTTTGTGTGCTTTGGCTATATATTGTTCAGCTTCTGATTGAAGTTTAACACTCAAAATATCTTTCTTAGATTCCAGGTATTCTTGAGCTTTTTCTACTTCCAATATTTCGCTATGGCATCGAATAATCCCCACATGAGCTAATCCTGTATAAGGGGTATCATAAAAGTTATCCAGCATATTTTCAAATGCAATTATAGCTGAATCAAATGCCCTGAGTTTTATGTACAGCACACCAACTTCATACAATTTCATTCCGAGTTTAGCTCTGAGGCCAAGAATTGTCTTCTGGGCTCCTTCCCTGTATTTGGTGTTGGGATAATCATCCAGGAATTCCTGAATTTTCTCTAATGCTCTATTCGTGTTTGACTGGTCATGAAAATACTTAGGTGATTCTGCAACATAACTCCCGCAAATCCGCCACCGGGCCTGTTCAACATAGGAACTAAATTCAAACTTACGAATAAGACGATCATACTGTGAAATTGCTAAGGGATATTCCTTATTCAAAAAATAAGATTCACCCAGGTAGAACAAGGCATCATCACCAATATCCGTATGAGAAGCTTTTAATACCAGCAAATGAAACTCTTCCTGAGCACGGATAAACTTCTTCTCTGAAAGAAAGATCTTTGCCTTTTTGAATTGGGACTCAAAATTACGATCACCTTTTGGAGCACTTCCCGCACAGCCAAAGATCAAGGTTAGAACAACTAAGGTAAATATGTGACAGAATAATTTAATCAGCTGAAATCGTACCATTGTTTACCAACTTATTGCAAAAGATAACCCGCCAATACCATATTTTGTGTTTTTATTATAATACAATCCAATTGATGTATCATATGTTTTCTCGTGTCTGGCATTTGATTGAGTTGTCCACACGGCTTCCAGAGCGCTGATGACATGATTAAACATAACTGCACTCACGGCATAGGTTGCCATTTTAAGGTACGTATCACTTTCATAGCGCATATCCAAATATTTGTCCTTGTTTCTGGTCATGATGAGGATTTCAGTGCCATCTTCTGTCCGTTTTTCTTTGATCCACCAGCCTTGAGTACTATCATTTGCAGCATTGCCTAAGTCATCCCATCCTCCTACGAACTGATCGTATTTACCTATATTTTCATAAAAATGAAGGTCTCTGACAACTTGCATGAAGTCAAGTAATTCATCTTCGTAATTATACAATGGATCACAATAATGGGAAGTATCATTAAAACAAGGCGTAGAATAAAGTTGTTCTTGAAACAAAATACTTAGTGAATGGGTTCCATCAATGATAACATCATACATTGTTGTATCAACTCCATTATAGTTCCAAACATCAGGTATATTCAAATCGCTTGTCCAATGCGACTTAGTTAAAGGAGTGTTTCTGATCCATCTGCTAAAATTCCAATGTTCATCGGCAAAAGCTTCAAAATCCAATCGTAAATTTTCAGCTTTCTTATTTAATTGTACAATTCCAACAATTCCTGCTACTTCAATCCCGGCAAAAAGAGCAGTCTTCCACCAGGGGGACTTATTGTACATCTGCCCCCACCCTGGAAACACCAGGGAACGGAGCAAGGCACGGGCAGGATAGGATTGGACTAAAGTTGAGTCACTCAATTCAGTAAGAGCGTCCTGGAGACTGGAATGTTCTGATTTCATCCACAAAAGTGCCTCAAATCGATTATCATAATTTGATAAGATCCCATTTCCAGATAATATAGTTGTAACGAAAAACAAAATGAGTGAAAAATATTTCATCCTTTTATCCTTCTATTAAAATCCGAATAATAGCGTAAAGTACCAACGATTTTTATTCCCATAACGAAAACTTTCTGTTCCAACCATTTTTTCAAATTTATCAAGTCCTCGATGAATTTCCAATCCAATTGCAGTAGGGAAGTTATAAAAAGAAAACCCTTGAAACCTCCATTGAAATCCGATTGATCGTTTTAACTCAAATTGATGAAAAAAGCTTTCCTTCCCCGGGTTCCAGGCATCTCCTGCTTGGAACAGGAATCCAAGAACACTGTTCTGCAGAATAAACCATCCCAATGGATAATGTTTTTCACGAAAAATTGGTATCCGAAGCGCCAATTCGCCTAGTGCCATACGATTTCCTTCAATGCTGTAAAAGGGATAGCCTTGAATTCCCACCAGTCCTCCCCCAAAAAAATTAAAGAAAGAATCAGCTTCTGTATTTGACAACCACCCAAGGTTCGTTTCAGCAGAAATAGTCCACCGCTTTGTTTGAGGTATTTCCCAATGCATTTCGCCATCAATCACAAACCGAACCAAATCATGAGAATTGAAATCTTCAGTCAGGGTTCCTGCTTCAGATAGATTTAATCCGTCTATGAAGTCATTATCCTCATAAGAAATGTCCAAACTATATTTATAGCCATTCGATGGATTTATAATTTCATCTGATCTTGGTTTCATAGCTGTGGTTCCCAGGCGCAAACCGGAGGTCCATCCCCGATAATAATCATAAGCAATTCCTGCTTTTAAATTTTCACTTAAAACTTCTTCCTTAATGGAAGCCCTGTACTGCTGCCAGATGGTATAGATTTCAAAAGTGTAGGTACCACGGATAGGAAACCTGAGTCCTCCTCGAAATTGAACCAGTCGGAATTGCAGATTGTCATCTAAAGAATAAACGGAATACTGGTTTTTTTCTTTTATATTTCTGGTCAGATAATACATCTCAATAAATAACGTAGGGAAAAACCTTTTAAACTCAAATAGAAAAAAAAGATCCAGGTCCTTGAGCTGATTTATGGATACTCCCCCAAATAAGGTAAGTCGTTCAAGAATCTCACTGGAATAAAAGTAAAATCCGGGTTTTAGGGTACCATAATCTGCCATAATTTTTGGAAGAATAAACATAGGTGGAAAGTTGTCCTCATACATTGATACAATGGAAGTATCCTGCTCAAATAAGAGTGGCTGAATATTTTTATTCATCAGAAAATAAGTAGATGAATATCCAACATTCCCTTCATCAATCCAATTGACAGAATCCAATAAAGCTATTTTATATTCTCCATTCTCATAGAGCGAGTATAATATTTCTCCATTTGAATTCACGTCCGGCATAAAAGCGCCGCCAGTCACATTGGTAATGTATCCTTGGCCACCCTTATCCTCATCAATCCGGTAAAGATTGAAAATCCCGCTTCGGTCATCTGAATAAACGATTTGACCTGATAGTGTTACCGTCATATCCCGTTCATCCCAAAGCGCATTGTTTAAAAAATCACCATAAGTTGAATCTTTCAATGACAGGTAACCAATATTACGAAAATGATGATCAGTATGGTCAAAAATCAGCCAACCCCTGGCGGAATCATAAAAGAGCGAATGGATAATCTTATGATTATCAAAAGCTGTGAGTTGGCGGATAGTGTTATTTTTCAGATTAAGCTGATGGAGATTCTGATTTCCATCTCTGGTCGCGATAAAGGCGATGGAACTGTCAAGTGGAATAAACACAGGGGAAAATGCCCTGGTTCCCTTTGTCAGTCGGGTTTCTTTTTTTGCTTCAAATCTATATTCAAAAAGATCCAAATACTTCGATCCGGTTTTATCAGGATATTTAGGTTTTTTGGAAAAATAAATTATTTTGCCATCCGGATGCCAGGTAGGAGCACTTTTCACTCCACCGGAAATTTTCTCTTCCTTTTTTGTTTCAATAGAGTATACAAATAAATCAGTCTGACCAAAATAATCGTTCTTTTTGTTAGAAATATAAGCAAATTGCTTCCCATCCGGTGACCAAATCGGATGAAGATTCGTTGTCCCTTCTGAAATAAGAATGCTCCCATTGTATTCATTTTCCTGAACTGATGATGTTAATAAATCATATCTCTCTTCAAGAACCAGCTTAAAGTCATTGTATAATTCATTACCATCTATTCCGGTAGCATTTCGGATTGCTTTATTAATGGACATTTGAAATGGATTAGATAATTCTTCCATAATTATTTTTAGTTTTTCTGAACCATACTTCACTGCAATATAGCGACAAAGAGCGTAACCGGAATTATAGGTGGATTCATTCCCAATACCTGACTTTCCAAAGGTATTCATTTCTGTCAGTGTTAAAAGATTATCATGTAAAACTCTGTCCCGTAGAATCATATCCCGATGCGTGTCCCAATTATCATAGTCAGCTCCCTCATACATGAACTGGGCAGTGCCCTCTGCCAACCAGGGAGGGACAACAGTACCGGGAATTGGATAGCTTACCAAAGTATTGGGAAATCCGTATAAAACATCTTCTCTTTTTTCTTCTTCATATCCCATAAATTGAAGGTAAGCACCCGGATATTTCATCCCGGCTTTCATGGCTTTCTGCATGGACACAATATGAGTAAACTCATGGGTAATTACATTTTGTAACCAGCGATGGCTTCCCCGGAGTTCAAAATCAAGAGGCATTGTCCAAATTACAATTTTATTATCGTAATAATAGGCTGCCCCATTTGCAATATCATCCGTATCTGTAAAAATAACATGTGTTTTATTGGGTGGATGATATTCATACAAATCAGTAACCATTGGATAAATATTTTCCGCAATTGAGGCTCCCTCTCTTGCCGAATGCTCCGTTCCATCATAAAAATGAATCAAAAAATGATCCGTTTCGAACGTCTTCCAGTTTAGTTCAGGATGGTTATATTTTACCTGACTTAATCCAAAAGTCAAAATATATAATACAATGAGAAAAATTCGCATTAATGGATTACAGCAATTTTTATGATTTGAGTTTCTGTTTTGGAGTTTTTACTGACATTAACATGGGCAAAATACACACCGGACTCCACATCACTTACATTCCAAATCCATTCCGTAATCTGGTTATCAGAAGTAGTTATATCTTTTGAAAATGAATCTATATAATATCCTGCAAGGTCATACAAAAGTATTTTGATTATCTCCGCATTTGTACTTTCTACACGAAGCGTACCGACATTTTTACGAATTGGATTTGGATAGCAGTATGCTCTCGTGAGAAGATTATTCCCTGAAAATGGAAATTCATAATTCAAGGCAACAGTACGGCTTCTGCCCCAATCACCGTGTTCAAACGCCCATTCATTCCCATTAGTCTCGGTTGCTTCTCGAAATAGATAAATAGATGACCTTGTGAGAATTGAATTCTGTCCATTTATATTTTCAAGTGCTACTAATTCATCATCTTTCCTTGATGTAAACTGGTATTGAATTCTTCCTTGAGAGTCAAAGACGTACAGGGAGGTTGAATCCGCTGATTTGGCAACTATTTCCGGAGTAGTATCATTTATTAGATCACGTGACAAAACAGGAGGCTGTAATTGTATATCCAATGGAAACCCTGCCATGAGAATTAAATCTGAATTAAAACAATACAGGATTCCATCTGTACTCAATGCTAAAACATCCAAAGATGCATCTACATCAATATCAATTCCGGCAATGTAATCAAAATCTTTTTCTGTCCATACATCATTTATAAAGTCTAAGGAAATACTGTTTAAATCTACAAGTGAACCAATTACTGTGTTCGTATGATTCTCCCA
>CAJXJG010000014.1 GCA_913054425.1 uncultured Fidelibacterota bacterium | reverse complement strand
ATTCCTGCTTCTTCTGAAATGGATTTCACCATAAAGTTAGGTGCATTTCCAATGTACGTGTTGGCACCCATAAATACTGCACCCGCAGAGATAGCCAATAGCGTCGTGTAAAATTCACCCATAAGCTTGTCTGCATCACCTCCCGCCGTGTTGAAGAATACCAGATAAGTCGGAGCATTATCCAGAAAACTGGAAAGGATTCCAGTGGCCCAGAAGTACATGGAATTCACAGGATTTCCGTTGGACGACACGAAATTTACTACTCCGGAAAGTGCGCCGTCCACTCCAGCTCTCAAAATAGCAATCGCCGGAATTATGGTGATGAAAATCCCTGCAAAGATTTTTGCGACTTCCTGAATGGGGAACCATGTGAACTCATTTTTTTCTCTAATTTGTTTTGATGTCGTTAACCAGCTAATATACGTTAGGGTCAGCAACAAGATATCACGAGTAACATTCTGAATCTCCAGCTCCACATGAAAAACCGAAAAGGAAAGATTAGGTTTCCAGATTCCGCTTAATAAGACAGAAAAAATCACCCCCGCAAGTAGAATGAAATTGAATTTTCCTTCTATTCCTAATTTCTTTTTGATTACTTCATGAGATTCTTCTGAAATACTAGTTAAATCTTCCTTGCGATAATAAAATGAATCTAAGCTGTAAAATATCGTAAGGAGAATTGTAACAACAAAGAGCATTGGAACGAACATTGCTTTTGTAGTCCAAAAAAAGTCAACGCCATGTAAAAATCCAAGAAATAGTGGTGGATCTCCAAGAGGAGAAAGTGATCCTCCAATATTTGCCACAAGAAAGATAAAAAACACAACTATATGTACCTTATTTTTCCGCCAAGCGTTTGCACGCAGGAGAGGACGAATGAGGAGTATTGAAGCTCCGGTGGTTCCAATCCAGCCAGCCAGGATTGTACCAATAAGAATGATCCCAACATTAACCTTGGGATTGCCAATTAATTTGCCTGTTAAAAATATCCCCCCTGAAATGGTGAATAAAGCTAATAGTAACAAAATAAAAGGGATATATTCAAGAAATCCTACATGCAGGATTGAGTAAAGAGTTATATCTAAACCTAAAAAATAAAGAAATGGAATAATGAAAATAAGCGACCAGAGAAAGCACACTTTTCCAAAATGATGGTGCCAAAAATTAGGTGCAATTAATGGAAAAACCGCAATTGAAAACAAGATTCCGATAAATGGGATTACCCAGGAAATAGGTAAATCAGAACCATCCAAATGGGGAGTATAATTTCCTTCCCCGGCCGATCCAATGATTTCTGCTGGTATTATCAAGAAAAAGAAAGGAATCATCCAATAGAAAATATTTTTCGAAAACATCATATGCAAACATGTACTTTATTATAAGCGGAGATGTGGGAAGTGAATCCTTCCATCAGAAAGCAGTAGTTGCCGCTTCAGTAGTAATATTTAAAAGAAATTCAGGAGTGATCCCAAGTATAAGCACAATCACAGCTAAAAATCCGATAAGACCCAATACCAATACTCCAGATACTGGATTTGAAATATCCTTTTCTTCCTGCATATACATGTTCACAATGAGTCGCAGGTAATAATACGCCGACACTAGTGTGTTTAGAACTGCAATAACCACAAGCCAAATATATCCTTCTGCCACCGCTGAAGATAAAAGTCCATATTTTGCGATGAAGCCTCCAGTAGGGGGAAACCCAGCCAGTGATATCATGAATACGGCCATAGCTACCGCCATCCATGGGTGCTGTGTAGCAAATCCTCGGTAGTCTTTAAAATTCAATCCTTTACCATCCTTTTCTACCAGCAGTAAAATAGCAAAAGCACCAAGATTCATTGCTGAGTAAACTACCAGATAAAAAAGTACTGCAGAAAGACCCACACTATTTAGGACAAGCACACCTAAAACAAGGTATCCAGCATGGGAAACACTAGAAAAAGCAAGCATCCGTTTCACATGAGACTGCATCAGGGCTGAGATATTTCCAATAGTCATGGTTAATGCAGCTAATATCCAAAATAATTTTTGCCATTCAATCTGAATTTCTGGGAAGGCCACGATAAAAATATTCAACAAAGCGCCAAAACCAGCTGCTTTGGGAGCCGTACAGAGAAAGGCTGTCACCGTGGTAGGTGCTCCTTGATATACATCTGGAGACCACAAGTGAAAAGGTACAAGGGCTACCTTAAAAGCAAACCCGATGAGCAACAATCCGATTCCAAGGGAAAGATACAAATAGGAAAGAATCTCTCCTGATGCAACGACTGAGGCAATTTCGTTATAGTTTGTCGTTCCGGCAGCACCATAGATCAAAGCTGCACCAAATAAAAAAAATCCGGTGGAAAATGCCCCCAAAAATAGATATTTCAATCCGGACTCATTACTAAGAACATCATGACGAAGGAACCCAACCAAAATGTAGAGCGAAAGAGAAAGAAGTTCCAACCCAAGGAAAACGATCACAAGGTCGTTAGCTTCTGTCATCAACATCATCCCAATTACACAAAAAAGTATGAGCGCATGATATTCTCCTCGAGGCTTACCCCCTTTTTTCTCTAGGTAGCCCTGCGAAAGAATCAAGGTTCCAAATGCAACTGCCAGATAAAGAAAATCAAAGAACAGAGAGATTTTGTTGAGCCTCAGCATTCCTCCAAAGAGTATTTCTTCCTTGAACCCTTGTGCTGCAAAGACTCCCGCCACCAACAAACCCGCAGCAGCTACCATTAAGTTGATTCCGGGACGGGAAACGCGCATCATCTCCACTGTCAGAACAGACAGTGCTGCTATAGTCAGAACAATTTCGGGCGCAATACCGCTGATATCAGCTAAAGTGAAATACCGACTCAGATCCATAAAATCACCTAATTAGTCCCATAGAAAAATCTGAAATCAGATAGTTGAAAAGACCATCCAATGAATTCTTCAACCCCACCATAATAATTCCTTAACATATTCAACAAATAAATTGACTGAGTTATAAATTCTATTGGGATCGAGAGGCACAGCGGTGTGTATCTGTTCAACCAAATGTTCCACTGAAGCATGCATATAACTCAAAACGATTTCCGGCTGAACTCCTATCAGAAATACAAGCATTACGAGAGGCACAAGGGTTGCTATTTCTCTTGAATCAAGATCAAAAAGGCTGGATTTTGTGTTAGAATTTATTTCATTAAGAGCAACCCTGTAATACAACCATACCATATAGGTAACTCCCAGTACCACCCCAAAAATAGAAAAAGCAGCAATTATCATGTTTGCCTTGAATGCCCCGCTTATAATAAGAAATTCTCCTACAAAAGCGTTCATTCCGGGAAGACCGATTGCAGCCAGTGTAAAAACCGTAAAAAATACTATAAATAATGGTACCGTTTTCGAAAGTCCACCGTAATCCTCAATCATTCTCGTATGAGTTCTCTCATAAATCATTCCGATACAGAGAAAGAGTGCGCCTGTAATAACGCCATGGTTTATCATCTGTAGTATCCCACCCTCAATCCCGGTTTGGTTGAGGGTGAAAAGACCGAGTGTAACAAATCCCATATGGCTAACGCTTGAGTAAGCTATCAGTCTTTTCATGTCCGTCTGCATCAACGTCACATAACCGCCATAGATAATCGCAGTAACTGACAATACAAGCATTGGAATAAAAAGAACCTTAACCGCATGGGGAAACATGGGAAAAGAAAACCGTAAAAACCCATAGGCTCCCATTTTAAGGAGAACACCTGCAAGTATCACGCTGCCTGCTGTAGGCGCTTCTGTATGGGCATCCGGAAGCCATGTATGGATAGGAAACATGGGCATCTTGACTGCAAACGCAGCAAAAAAGGCTAAGAAAAGCCAAAATTGAAGTTCTTCCGGGTAACTTATCCGGGACAATTCCAGTATGTCAAATGTTTTACCTCCGGCATAGTAAAGAACAATAATTCCCACCAACATGAGAACGCTGCCTGCCAACATAAAAAGGACAAACTTTACTGCTGCGTATATCCTATTTGAACCACCCCACGCCCCGATAAGAAGGAACATTGGAATGAGCGTGAGCTCCCAGAAAAGGTAGAAATGAAAAACATTAAGCGAAACAAAAACTCCAATCATTGCAGTTTCCAGTATCAAAAGGGATATAAAAAACTCTTTTGTTTTTGTCTGTATTACCTTCCATGATACAGTCACACAAAGTATACTTAGAATTGTAACAAGGAATATGAACAGCACGCTGATTCCATCAACGCCTACTTTGTAGTGTATATTCCATGCGGGTATCCATGGATAGATTTCAACAAACTGCATCTTGTAGGTTGCTTTATCAAAATGCTTGTAAACAGGTAGCGACACAATCAATGTTGTAATTGTAGTAGCAAGAGCAAACCACCTAATTAGTACTGCCCTCCTAAGGAGAAGTATAATGAGCGCTCCCGCCAACGGGAGAAAGGTAGTAACCGTCAGTATGGGATAATCAAGAATGTTAAAAATAATATCTTCCATCTCTGATCTTCTTACGGTAAAACCAATACAATTATAATTACAGCAATAACCCCAGCGACCATAAGCATTGCATAGTGTTGAATTTGACCACTTTGTGCTTCCTTAATTTTTCTGCTCCATGCCATTGCCAATCTTCCTACCCCATTGATAGTTCCATCTACAACAACGGTATCTATTTTCTTCAAATAAACCGCAACTCTCATTATAGGCTTCTGAATAATAAATTCATAAGCTTCTCCGATAATATTGTACTCTAAACTGACCAGCGGTTTATTTGCAAACCATATAACTGCTTTTGCACATTTTCTTGGAAACCAGTCCGTGTCCAAACTAATTGTATTTTTACACCAAAGCTTTTTAAGCAGCAGGAAGAATCCAAGCTGTGTAAACAGCAGTACCTGCAAAGTCTCCCAGGTATGATAGGCTGTATAGGGTTCAAAATGAACAGGATAGGGTAGTAACGCATAAAGTGGTTTATAAAATACCCCAAGTCCTATGCAGAAAAGTGACCCAATTATCATGGCAAGCTCCATATTCCATGGCGGTTCCTTTGCTTTAATACCCTGATCCTTACCAAACCATATGAAATACGGCACCTTTAGACCTGTATGAAGGAACGTTCCTGCAGAAGCGAGCATGAGTGCCAAAAATGCCCAAGTCAAATGCGCTTCACCGAAAGCGGCAACTGTTATGGATTTACTTACAAAACCGCTAAAAAGAGGAAATGCAGATATTGAAAGGCCACCAATTATTGTATAGATCATAGTCCGCGGCATAGTTTTATAAAGACCGCCAAGTTCTGTAAGTTTGGCTGTCCCTGTCACATAGAGTACTGAACCTGTTCCCATAAACAAGAGGGACTTGTAAAGAATATGACAGAAAGCATGCGCTACCACCCCATTTATAGCCATTTGTGTCCCCAATCCAACACCGGCAACCATATAGCCTACCTGGCTGATAATGTGATATGCCAAAAGCCTGCGGGCGTCATTCTCCAGGACTGCGTAAACCACGCCATAAATTGCCATAACAACACCCAGAACAATCAGAATCTCTGAACCTGCACAGATCCGAATCAGTGCGTAAACAGCGGTCTTGGTAGTGAAAGCGCTCATGAACACTGCACCTGTCACCGTCGCTGCTGGATATGCATCGGGGAGCCAAGCTCCAAACGGAGGAACAGCCGCATTAACAATAAGTCCAATTAGGATAAGAAATGAAGCCAGACTCTGAAGATCGGTTGGCCACCAACCATGAAATGGCAAAAACTGTACCGTCAAATCACCACTTATGGAGTATTGAAGGATTATACCGGCGAACAATATCAAACCGCCGGCAACATGCCATAAAAGATACCTGAAACCAGTACTCACCGATGAATTTGATTTCCTATACCACACGAGAAAGACTGATGAAAAAGCCATCAATTCCCAGAAAAGGAAAAAGCTGAGGAAATCACCTGCAAGGGTTACCCCAAGAGACCCCCCAACATAATAAAACGCAGCGAGCTGTTCACCGTCGTTCTTCACATGCATAGAATAGATGACCCCAATTACACCCATGATAGTGAATATATAAGCGAAAACCTTGCTCAGCTTATCCACACTACAGAAAGTCAATTCCCAACTGAGGAACTCATAAATGCCATAAGTGCCATGTGGCATAGATAGAACGGCAAAAAATGCCAAGAGAGCCATTAAAAGCATATAGCCTTGCCTTACCCGGCCTTTGAGCACAGGAATAAGAAGCCCTCCTATAAGATAAAATGCGGATGGATGTATAAAATCCAAACTAAATATCTCCATCATCATAATAATGCTCATCCTGCATTATTCCACGACTTCCAATCCATTTAGATACTACAATAATCAGTACACACGCGATAAATCCAAATAAAGACCAGAACCCCCGGATTTCATCTCCAAAAAAATGTATTTCATGTCGTGGAATAATAAAATCAACTATGATGAGTAAAATGAGCACACCGTAAGCAATTCGTTTCACCTTTTTTGTGCGAAGCACTTCTATGATCTCTAACAATTTCATCAGATCACCATTTTAGCTATTTGCACTATAAAATCTGGGTATAAGCCCAATACCACACTTACTATTGCCGTCAAAGTGAGCGGCACCACAAGAAACGGATTTTCTTTTATTACCTCCTGCTTATGTACATCGTTATTATGACTTAGATCATCTGAATTTTCCTTTTTAAAGAATGCCTTGTACACAATCGGAGCAAAGTAGGCAGCATTAAGAAACGAACTTGCCAGCAGTACAGCGAGAACTGCAAAACTGTGTCTCTCCATGGATCCGATTACAAGATACCACTTTGTAATAAACCCGGATACGGGAGGTATTCCTATCATGCTCAAAGTAGCAATCGTAAAAGCAGCCATGGTCCAAGGCATTTTTTTCCCAATCCCATTTAACTGGCTGACTTCAGTCTTATGTGATGAAACATAAATTGAACCAGCACAAAAAAAGAGGGTAATTTTTGAAAAGGCGTGATTAGTAATGTGTATTATTCCACCAATCATAGCGCTGGGAGTAAGCAGCGCTGCACCCAGAATGATATACGAAAGCTGGCTTATGGTTGAAAATGCAAGGCGCGCCTTCAGATTATCCCTGCTTAGCGCAAGAAGAGATGCGGTGATAATGGTGAATGAAGCAAATGTTATAACGAAGACATCCACACCAATGTCCATCATGAGGTCAGCGCCGAAAACAAAGAATATGACGCGAAGGACAGCAAAAACCCCCGTCTTGACCACAGCAACAGCATGAAGCAGTGCGCTGACCGGCGTTGGAGCCACCATGGCCGCTGGCAGCCAGCCGTGAAAGGGCATAATTGCACACTTGGCAAACCCAAACAGGAAAAGAACAAAAATCACATAAAGCAGTTCCGGATGTGCTGATTGAACATCTATTGGAAAGATCCCGGCTTTTGAAAACTCAAGTGTCCCAGTAAGATTATAAGTAAGGATTATGGCCGCAACTAAAAAAGCTTTAGCAGCACCCAGCAGGTAAATGGCATACTTTCTCGCTCCGTTTTTTGCCTCGGCTGTACCCTTATGAGCAACAAGCGGATAGGTAACAATAGTCAATCCTTCATAAAAGAGGAACATGGTAAACAGGTTTGCTGAAAACGCCACACCGATTGTAGAGGAAAGCGCAACAGCAAAACAGGCGAAATAACGTGTTTGAGATCCCTCCTTTGTAGACCGCATATACCCGATAGAATAAACGGACGTTGCAATCCAGAGCAATGAGGCGCCCATTGCAAATAGAAGGCCAAAAGCATCAACCCTGAAACTAATTTCTAAGCCGGGGAGGAGTGTGAACAACGAATATGAAATTACCTTTTTATTATAAACCACATCCGGGATCATGGACAGCACAATGCCTAGTTTAATTACTCCAGCGATTAAAGACCAGGATTCCCTAATGTTCGGTTTTTTCCCGACAAAAATGATGAACAATGCTCCTATAGCAGACACCAGGACCGCCAGTAAAGGTTTAATTGATACAATTGATTCCATCAATTTTTCATCAAATTAATCTCATCAATATTCACCGTTTGACGATTTCGGTACAGGGCGATAATAATTGCCAGACCCACCGCCACCTCAGCAGCTGCCAATGTCATTACAAGAAATACAAATACTTGTCCATCTACGCTATTATGATAGCGGGAAAAACCAACTAATGCCAGATTGACGGCATTCAACATTAATTCAATAGACATAAAAATAGTGAATGCATTCCGTCGAAAAAGAACACCTAAAACCCCAATGGAAAATAGTACCATACTTAATGCAATTACATGTTCCAGTGGTACGACCATTAGATTTTTCTTTTTGCTAAATAAACAGTTCCAATTAAACCCACAAGCAGCAACAGGGAAGCAATTTCAAAGGGAAGTAAATATTTGGAAAAAAGAGCCTCCCCCAGCGAATAGACTCCTCCTCCTGAAAATTTTTCAACAGGCGGATCCAGAATTTCAGAACTTCCAAATAAAATTAGAAAAATTCCAAAAAAGAAAATCAAAACCAGCATTAAGGATAAAGAACGTTGTAATTGCATAAACCGTGGGAGTGCTTCCTCCCTCCCTAAATTTAGAAGCATTATTGCAAAAAGGAATAGAACCATAATAGCGCCTGCATAAATGAAGATTTCAAGAACAGCGAGGAAATAAGCCTCCAATAATAGATAAAGAACCGCTAGAGCGAAAAAACAGAGCACCAGTGATACGGCGCTGTAAATGGCATTCCGGTTAAGTACTACAAAAATTGCCGATCCTACAGCTATTGAAGCAATGAAGTAGAACAGAAGTGAAAGATACATTTTATTTTACAGGTAACAACTGACCATTTTTTATGACTGAGATTCTTTACTTTTGACCCGGGAATAGAAGTTTCGATCTTTGGTTAACTCATAGACTTCCAGCAGCCCTTCCTTATCAATCAAGAGACTTTCCCGGGTGTAATTGGAAAAATCGTAAATTTCTGTCAACTCGATAGCTTCCTCAGGACAAGCCATCTCACAAAAACCGCAGAAAATACATCGAAGAAGATCAATATCAAACCGGACAGGATAACGTTCCTTATCACCCTCCCAGGGAGAGGGGCCAGGAACTATGTGAATGCAATCAACAGGGCAAGCTGCGGAGCACATTTCACAGGCTACACACTTAATCCGATCATTAGGATATTTATTCAAACGATGGAGTCCCCGATAACCCTCCGGTGGGATATGTTTTTCATCAGGATACTGAATTGTAATTTTTCTTTTAAAGAAGTGCCGGAGTGTTACCATTAAACCTTTTACTAAAGCAGGAATGTATATCTTATCCCAAAAAGTAGGTTCGTATGATTTTATAATAGTAGCCACTAGACTAAAGCAGTGATACTAAGATACCCAGCAGTAATAAAAATATTTATGAGGGCTATAGGAAGCATGACCTTCCATCCCAGTTTCATTAATTGATCATATCGAAACCGGGGAAAAGTCCAACGAACCCAAATAAAGAGAAATAAAAAGAATGCCATTTTCAGAATAAAAGATATGACCGATAGTAAAACCCCAACCATTCCTAAAGAAGCCTCATTGATTAAAGGGACATCCCAACCACCAAAAAATAAAGTAACAGTTAACGCCGCAGCTGTGATCATATTAGCGTATTCAGCCATAAAGAACATTGCAAATTTCATACTGCTGTATTCCGTATGGTATCCTCCCACTAACTCCTGTTCCGCCTCCGAAAGATCAAATGGAAGCCGATTAGTTTCTGCATAAGTGGCAACTAAAAATATAAGAAAAGCCACCGGTTGTTTAACAACATTCCAAGAAAAAAAATATCCCTGCTGATCAGCAACAATGTCATTCAATTTCAATGATCCCGCCAGAAGGATTATACTTATGACTGCAAGTCCCATTGCCAATTCATAACTGATAAGCTGTGCTGCGGATCGAAGTCCACCTAGGAGTGAATACTTATTATTGGAAGACCAGCCGGCCAGTACAATTCCATAGACTCCAATACTGGTCAGGGCAAGGATGTAGAGAATACCCACATTCACATCAGCTATCTGCAAGGGGATTTCTCTACCAAAGAGAGTGATATTTGAGCCAAATGGAATCACTGCAAAAGTCATCATTGCTGGCACCAATAAAATAGCCGGAGCTAGAATAAAGATTGGTTTATCAACGCTTGCCGGGATGATATCCTCTTTCATAAGAAATTTTATGCCGTCCGCGATAGGTTGAAGAATTCCTTTCGGCCCTACACGATTAGGTCCGATCCTTCCCTGCATAAATGCTGATATTCGCCTTTCAGCATAAATCAGGGCAAGAACCGTAAACATTGTAGCTGCAAAAACAACCAGCACCTTCACACAAATAATAATAAAACCCAAAAGGTCCATTACCCGTTTGCCCTTCCATTTAATGACATACCATGTGGCCCTAATCGAAAGAAAGACAGACCATCGTAAGCTGGAAACTTTTCACCCATATCCTTCATAACCTGACCAATATCTGTAAAATCCTGTGCATCTTTATCCAGTGCTTTCATTACCATCATTAAAATTTCCCAATCGGCTCGGGACTCACCTTTCATTGGCAAGGACGGCCGCAGCCATTGAACACGACCCCCATCATTGGTGATGGTGCCCTCCCGCTCATAGGGTGCCGGGCCCGGTAAAATGATGTTGGCTGATTGTGCTAAGGTCGTCATGGCATAGGTTTGCACAACTACGAAATCCATTTTAGCCAAGATCTTTTTCCAAACATCATCAATTTCTCTATCGATCCCATCATCCAAGACATATATCATCCGTACGTCCTGATTGTCGATTTCTGAAACCAAATCTTCCAATAATGCCGGACAGACATCACTCATACCACGCCTGTTGGGAGAGCGATCATTGCTAATCCGGAAGCCTGATTGGTAAATTATTTCTTCATCATTCATTTGAGGTAGTGTGCCTGTCGGACCATTTATAATTTGTCCCAGCATAAAATTTGTTTCATTGGTGTGAAAAGGAGACACAATTCCAGCAATTTTTGCTCCTTCATCACCGAGCTTATCTGCCGTTTTCCTGATTGCCTCATCCCAGCTTACTGCACTAAACGACCCATTCGATCTCGCCATCGGTGTTGTGATTCGGTCTAGATCTTCAAAGCGGTGGAAACCGTATCGTCCTATATCACACATGAAGTAACCATTCACATCATGATTTTCCCTTGGAGTTAGGCGTAAAATTTTATCTTTTTGATAAAACACATCAACATTACACCCCACACTGCAATCCTGACATACAGAAGGTTGTTTTTTTAAATTCCAAATCCGATTTTTGTGGATATAATCCGTGCTTAAAAGCGCTCCAACGGGACAAATATCTGCCACGTTACCCGCTAAAAGATTATCAAGGGGCTTATCTTCAAGCGCTGCTATTTTTGATTTATTTCCCCGTGCTTCAACAAACAATTCACTGGTACCGGAAATTTCACGCGTGAAACGAATACAACGACTGCATAAGATACATCGGTTGTGATTGATGACAATCTGTGAACCAAGATACTCATTTGGGCGGACTCTTTTATCTTCATCAAATCGACTATGAGCGTTACCAAATTTAAAAGAGTAATCCTGAAGATAGCATTCACCAGCCTGATCGCAGACAGGACAATCCAGCGGGTGATTTAAAAGCAGGAATTCCAATACGTTTTTTCTTTCCTGTATTACCAAATCATTGTGTGTATTCACAACCATATCATACTTGCCCTCAATTTTACGTTCAGGAGGAGCTTCCCCGACAAATGTGTTGCAGGATACCTGAAGTTTAGGCATTCCCTCCACCTCCACCAGACACATGCGGCAGCTGCCCACAATCTCCAGCGCTGGATGGTAACAGTAGTAAGGAATTTCTATTCCGTTCACCATGGCTGCTTGTAGCACCGTTGTCCCTTTTTCTACTTCGATTTCCAGGCTATCTATTTTCAATAAGGGCATCAGGCAGCGACCTTTTCCTGGGGTAAATATTTTATAAATTCATCCTTAAACTTTTCGACGAAACTTCTTATCGGCCAAGCGACCGCTTCTCCAAATGGGCAGATTGTTTTCCCATAACTCCCTTTTGAAAAATCAATTAAACCGCCAATATTATCCGTAATTTCAAATAGCATATTGATATCTTTTAACGTACCCCTGCCCTTAACCATTCGAGTCAGCATTTTTACCAACCATGTAGTTCCTTCCCTACAGGGGGTGCATTGACCACAAGACTCATGAGCATAGAAACGGGCTATATTAAGACAGGCATGAACCATATCCACCGTTTCATCCATAACAATCACACCAGCCGAACCCAGCATGGTTTTCTTCTTTGCTAATTCCTCAAAATCCATTTTCACATCAATCGCTTCAGCTGCAGTTAGAATTGCGGAGGAGGAACCACCGGGGAAAACGGCTTTCAGTTTATTATCATTGGTGATCCCGCCAGCCTTTTCAAAAATTAAATCTTTAAGATCAATACCCATGGGTTCCTCAAAAACCCCGGGATTTTTTACTCTCCCGGATACACAGAAAAGCCTGGGGCCCGGGCCTTTTTCAGGACCAATGGATTGAAACCAATCCGCCCCGCGAGTGATGATATGAGGAAGGCAGGAAAGGGTTTCAACATTATTTACTACTGTTGGGCATTGAAGATAACCCTCAATAGCAGGGAAAGGGGGCTTAATCCTTGGCCACCCTCTTTTGCCTTCAAGAGATTCAATCAGTCCAGTCTCTTCCCCACATATGTAAGCTCCTGCTCCGCGATGTATAACAACATCCAGGCTGTAATCTGAACCGAGGATATTATCACCCAATAAATTATTTTCATACGCTTCGGCTACTACCTTTTCCAGCAGCATATATTCCCGGTAAAATTCACCTCGAATGTAAATAAATGAGGTATGACATCCAATGGCATAGGAAGCAATGATCATCCCTTCCAACATTTGATGAGGTGCCTTGTTCATTAACAGTCTGTCCTTGAATGTTCCCGGTTCACTTTCATCAGCATTGTTGATAAGATATATTGGTTTTTCGGAGTCTTTTGGAACAAAACTCCATTTTAAACCAGTCGGAAAACCGGCACCGCCACGTCCACGAAGATTTGATGCCTTCACTACATCAATTACCTCCAAAGGAGACATAGACAGCACCTTTTTAATAGCGCTATATCCCCCGATACTCTGATAGAAATCGAGAGTATGGGAATTTTCCTTCGTAATATTGCTGGTCAGGACTGGTTCAAAAGTGCTCACGGGATAGAATCCAACAATATGTCCAATTCTTTAATTGAAAGTCCTTCATGATAATCATCGTTAATTTGAATCACCGGAGCAGTCCCGCATGAACCGAGGCATTCAACTTTCAATAAAGTAAATTTACCATCGGATGTTGTCTCCCCCGGTTGTGTCCCATACTTTTGAGTGATATGGTCTACAATGTCATCAGCTCCATTTAAACTGCATGAGAGTGTCTGACACACCTGAAGTTTGTAGGTGCCCTGTTGACGACTATAAAACATGGTATAAAAAGATACACAATCCATAACCTCAGCAGGATGTATTTCCGTGAGTTTGGCGACTGTATTAATAATTGCACTCGTGATATATCCTCCCTGGGTTTGGGCTAAATGCAGAAGAGGGAGTGTCGCTGATCGCTTATCAGGATATTGTGAGAAAATCTTTTCTACTTTGTCGGAATCGGTATACTGAAAGGAATCTTCATGGATATCCTTATTACTCATCTGTCTAATTCTCCCGCAATTACGTTAATGCTCCCAATAATAGCTGGTGCATCAGACAACATATGTCCCTCAATGAGTTTAGAAAAAATTGAATAGTTCATGAGTGACGGAGGTCTTGTTCGAACCCGATAAGGTGTCCTTGTTCCATCGCTCACAAGGTAAAAACCAAGTTCACCATTAGGAGATTCTGTGGGTACGTATGCTTCACCAACTGGCGGCATCATTCCTCGATTTGGCATAGTAACCTCAAAATGATATATCAACCCTTCAATGGAATTATATACCTCATCCTTCGGGGGAAGGCTGTATCCTAACCCCGGATCAATAATAACATCTCCTGACGGCATTTTTTCAAGCGCTTGTCGACATATTTTCATGCTTTGGCGTATCTCTTCTGTCCGGACTAAATACCGATCAAAAACATCACCGTTTAAGGCAATGACAACATCAAAGTCAAAATCTTCATAACTTGAGTACGGTTCTTTAACACGGAGATCCCAATCAATACCCGATGCGCGCGCCATAGGACCGGATAAGCCGTAGGAAATCGCATCTTCTTTAGAGATCACACCAATTTCTTTCGTGCGATCCTGCCAGATTCGATTTTTATTCAGTAAAGTTTCGATATCATTGACGATTTTATCAGTTTCAACCAGCACTCGATTTACTTCCTTGCCGTAGCCCTCAGGAAGATCCCGCATGAGACCGCCAACCAAGGTATAACTAGTAGTGAGGCGGGTTCCGGTCGCCATCTCAAAAAGATCGTAAATATCTTCCCGCAGCCGGAAACCGTAAAGAAATGATGTCAATGCCCCCAAGTCCACTGCCAGCATGCCAATATTCAAAATATGATCGGCAATTCGACTTAATTCAGATAACAATACCCGAATATACCGTGTACGTTTTGTCACTTCAATATCCATGAGTTTTTCAGCCACCAGGGCATAGGCAACATTGTTACAAAGAGGTGATAAATAGTTCATTCGGTCTGTAATAGTAATATATTGGTTAAAATCCAGGTCCTCCCCAAGTTTTTCAAACCCTGAATGAAGATATCCAATCTCCGGTGTGGCTTTCACAACAGTTTCACCATCTAATTCCATGATGATACGCAAGGTCCCATGGGTGGAAGGATGATGCGGACCAAAATTCAGTACCATTCTTTCAGTCTCAAGCGGTTTCTCAGTTATTTTCATTACATCAACTTTATTTTCTTTTAAAGGCTGGTTTGATCACAGGATAATCATCTCTTTCTTTATTTCCAAGTCTGGGGTAATCCTTTCGTAGCGGATGACCAGTGAAATCGTCAGGATTCATAATGCGCACCATATTTGGATGTCCGTCAAAAGTTATACCGAATAAATCATATATTTCCCGTTCTTGCCAATCGGCAGTTTTCCACAATTTTTCTACGGAAGGAATAGATGGTTTATCTTCAGCGACATATGCTTTTACTGTTACTCTTTCAAGGGAATCGTGAGAAAGGAGGTGATAGACAACGGCATAGCGTTCGAAACCACCCAGAGTTAAATTATCGATCGCAGTGATATCAGCTAAGAAGTTGAATCCCTTCTCCTTGAATATCTCAAGTACATCACGAACGACCTCACTTCGGATATGAAAAATCTGCTCCCCAGAACTCTCCGTTACATCATAAACGGATTCTGGGAATTTATCTTTTATAAAGGAAAACGTTTTCGCAAGCGGCATTCAACTGGTATTGGAAGTTGTATAATCAGATAGTTTCTCTTTTCCCACTTTCTTCTGGAGTTTCATCAGACCATCAACTACACCTTCTGGACGTGGAGGACAACCAGGAACATAGACATCAACGGGGATAAACCGATCTATACCCTGAATCACACTGTATGTATCAAATACACCACCGCTGGAAGCACAAGCTCCCATAGAAATGACCCATTTTGGTTCCGGCATCTGCTCATAAATTCGAATGAGAACCGGCATCATCTTGATTGATATCCTGCCGGCAACGATGAGCAAATCAGACTGGCGAGGTGAAAATCGGATCGCTTCCGCACCAAAACGGGCTAAGTCTGTGCGGGAAGCAAGCACGGCCATAAACTCAATTCCGCAACAAGCGGTGCCAAAGGGCATTGGCCAGAGCGAATGTTTTCTTCCCCAGTTTATAGCACTCTCCAAAGTTGTAGTCAGAACATTTGATTTAATATAATCTTGATCCATAACTGTCTAAAATTAATTAGTTACAAAATTAAAAATTCGGAACATTTTCCAGCTTCTGTCAATCTTCGGATTCCACAATTCCTTATTCCAACTATTCCCAATCCAAAACCCCATTTCGCCAGGCATATACAAAACCAAAAGCAAGGATAAAGAGGAAAATAACCATTTCAAAAAAAATGAAGGACCCCATTGAAAGGAAATCTTTGAACACAACCGCCCAAGGGTATAAAAAAATAATTTCAATGTCAAAGATGATGAAAAGGAGAGCAATAAGAAAAAACCGGATTGAAAATCGAATCCTTGTTTCACCCACCTGATCCACTCCAGACTCATAGGGCATCATTTTAACCGGATTGTAGATGCGGGGACCTACAAAATGCGATACAACGAGACTCACGAATACGAATCCAGCAACAACCACAAAAACGACAAGAATAGGTAAATAATTTTCAATCATAATAAGTATTAAATTTACTTGTTCCTAAGAATCAGACCTACAATTTTCAACCAAAATATGAGCTCTCTCCACTAGTATTAGCCAAACTCTTAGAATTAAATCATACAGTGTTAAAAATTAAAACAATATCTTTTATTTATCCCCATTTGATCACATACCCTGATGAAAAAACCTCAAAGAATTTGATATCCAATCTGCAATTGGTGTCCAATAAATTCCCAAAAGCAGAGTAGGGACAGCCAAAGTGATAATCAAGGTAGATTCAAGGAAAGAAGGGAACAATAGTTTTTCTTTTGAATCCCCTTCCAGAAACATCACCTTCACCACATGCATATAGTAATACAAAGAGATCACACTATTAATGGCACCGGCGAATACGAGCCAGTAAAAAGCTGGACCGGCTTTTATCACCGCTGCAAAGATATAAAATTTTCCAATGAATCCTGCAGTAGGGGGAATCCCTGTCAGAGAAAGCATAAATAACGCCATAGCAATACCCACAATAGGCATCTCCCACCCTAAACCTCGAAAATCCTCAAAGGTCTCACCCCCGGTCTTATTCTTGACAACAATGACAACAAAAAAGGCACCAAGGTTCATAAAGAGATACATTACTAAATAAATCATAATAGCATAAACACCGTTCCCGGATAGAATTGGGATCGCCATAAGCATATAACCCGCATGGGCGATGCTGGAGTAGGCCAGCATTCTCTTCACGCTTGACTGCTGAATCGCCACCAGATTGCCAAGAGTCATGGTAGCTACCGATATAACAGCTAAAACCTGCGGCCATGGTATGGTGGAAATTCCGTTCTCCGATTCGAACAGTAATCCACCATCGGTAAAAAGTGTATGAAAGAAGCGAATTAACAAGGCAAATCCAGCCGCCTTGGGAGCTACAGAAAGATAAGCTGTTACCGGAGTTGGTGCACCTTCGTACACATCCGGTGTCCAAAAATGGAAAGGTACAGCAGAAATTTTATACCCAAACCCGGCAAGAATGAAAACCGAAGCTATAATCAGAGCAAAATGGGAAGATGTATCTAACCCAGCAAGTGCATTTTGTATCTCGAAAAATTTTGTAGTTCCTGTTAAACCAAATAATATGCTCAATCCAAAAAGCATCAAACCAGAAGAAAAAGCTCCATAGATTACATATTTCAGTGAAGATTCGTTGGAGCGCTGATCCTGTTTCAAATACCCTGCCAAGATGAAGGACGAAATGGATACAACTTCAATAGAAAGATATACCATGATTAGATCGATAGCGGAAACCATGAGAAACAT
>CAJXJG010000013.1 GCA_913054425.1 uncultured Fidelibacterota bacterium | reverse complement strand
CATTAACATTCAACTACATATTATAATAACTAAAAAATGACGATTCTGCATGCTTTGGTAAATCTGGTCCAACCTAACAGGGAGTAAAATAATGTTAAAAAAAACATCAAGTATTAACGCTACATCAGGAGCCTATGAGAGAGCTGTAGAACTTCTGGGACTCAAACCAAATGTAGCGGGAGCCCTGGAGATGCCAGATAGAGAGCTCACAGTGGAGGTACCTTTCAGGAGAGACAATGGTGAAGTTGCAAGTTTATTAGGTTTCCGGGTTCAGCATAATAACACCAGGGGTCCCTTTAAGGGCGGGATTAGATACCATCCTCACGTTGATCTTGCGGAAGTAAGGTCACTGGCTACGCTGATGACATGGAAGACAGCCCTGCTGGATATCCCCTATGGCGGAGGGAAAGGTGGAATTGCGATAAACCCAAGTGAATACAGCATTTATGAGCTTGAACGGTTGTCACGAAAATTTTTCAGGGCAATTGACCCCGTAATTGGTCCAAATATTGATATTCCTGCCCCAGATGTTAATACAAATGCACAGGTAATGGGATGGTTCATGGATGAATACAGTCAGGCACATGGCTATACACCTGCAATTGTAACTGGGAAACCTCTTGAGCTTGGGGGCTCTGAAGGTAGAGAACATGCCACTGGAAAGGGTACTGCAATAACAGTGAGAGAAACTGCTAAAAAATGGGATATAGACCTGGATAAATCCACCATTGTTATACAAGGGTTTGGAAATGTGGGATCCTTTACAGCCAAATTCCTTGATGAGTATGGATGTAAGATAATTGCAGTGAGTGATGTTACTGGAGGTGTCTATGAACTGGATGGACTTGAGATTTCAAGCCTATTCGACTATAATTATAAGAATAAAACTATTAAGGGAAGTGGACAGGGGAAGAAAATAACTAATGATGAGTTATTGGCTCTGGAATGTGATTTCCTGATTCCTGCGGCGCTGGGAGGCGCTATCAATAAAGATAATGTTGATACTTTGAATTGTAAGTTTGTCATAGAGGCAGCAAATGGACCAGTAACACAAAAAGCCGCTGAAAATCTTTGGAAAAAGGGTATCCCTGTTATTCCAGATATTCTTACAAATGCCGGTGGTGTAACCGTATCCTATTTTGAATGGGTTCAGAATCTGCAGCAATTTAAATGGGAGTTAGAGGAGGTGGACACAAAGCTTGAAACTAAAATGGTCAAGGCTTTTAATGAGGTTTATAATATGAAGGTTGAGAAAAAAGTCTCCATGCGTATTGCATCCTTTATGGTTGCGATTAATAGAGTGGCACGCTCATATCATTTGAGGGGAGTGTAAATTATACATCAGCCACCCAAAGAAAAGAATCAGGTATTGAAAGAAACTTCTTAGTTGCTGGAGGATTGGTTCATTATACCCGGTTATAAAAACTGCTCCTTACTCTTTTGTCTTTTTGTATTTCAAACCAAAGGGAAGATAGATAATTAAAAAATGCAGTAATCCTACTGCTTCGAGAATGAGTATGTACCAAGGCCATTCACCAAGTATAAAAGGATTATTCACAATAGGTTTTTCACAGAGATACATATAGTTGGCATCAATAAACCAATTGATAATTGCGATGATTCCAACGGGAATTTGCGACCATAGTGCAATCCTCCACCAGGACCCTTTTCTGGGTTTCATGTCTAAATAGAGCGTTATAAATAGTGCATTCAGAATGATTCCGCCATGAGATATGAAATATTCCACAAAGAGGAATCCCTCTGTACCGTTTGTAAATTCCGGAGTTAGGAGGGAGTGGAAAGCACCGGGAATCCCCCAGAAAAATAAGATTTCATACAACCATTGATTTCTCCAAAATATTACAACCCCAGCTAGGATTGCTGAAATACTGCACATTTGTAGTGGCAGGGATGACTGAATATTCCATTTTCCAAGATAGATAAGGTAGGCGTGGATGAAAATTGCCTTGCTGATCATTATTGAACCCAAAACATAGGCAATAATTTTAATTTGTTCCTTATTGGATCTCTTGCCTAAAAGAAGCACAAGATAAATAATCAGAATTGTTATTGAATTACTCTGCCACCAGCTTAATCCAAAAATTGGAATTGTTTCGTGAGGAATCATAATTAGGATTTATTGATGTGGTGAGAAATCCACCGGGGAGTATTTATTATTTTTTCCCATTTGTTTCCCGCGGGTTAATAATATTATTCCTTTCCTAATACATTTCCCCAAGTTTACTTCTTTACAAATTAAAATGGCAATAAATACTTCTTTCACCTCCAGCACATTATTTTAAAGGAGCTATTTTCACCAGTGTTGATTTAAAACTTGGTGTTTTACTCCTGGGATCAATAATAGTGGGGATTAAAACATTTCCTTCCGGGAAATAAGTTGCCACATTTCCCTTGGCAATATCAAAACACTGCACTTTGACTTTCTTCATTATACCAGTTTCATTGTACAGGTTTACTTTGTCATTTTCCTTTAGTTTAAGGTTCAGCATGTCATCTTGATTCATCATCACCATCCACCTTTGATGAATCCCTCTAAATGTATCCTCATCTTCATAGACGATGGTATTAAATTGCCCTTCACTTCTGATACTTGACATCTTGAATTGGCCATTCATTACCGGGTGCTCAGGGATAGCTATAGTTTTGAAAACAGCTTTATTATCATGAGTGGCAAACTTTGGGTCGTGAAAAGTTCTATTACTAAC
Source organism: uncultured Fidelibacterota bacterium (assembly GCA_913054425.1). GTDB lineage: Bacteria > Fidelibacterota > Marinisomatia > Marinisomatales > UBA8229 > UBA8229. The sequence continues at coordinate 15,154 of CAJXJG010000013.1, read as the reverse complement.
CTGAAATTCCTCTTTGGTTCCATCAATTGCACTCATTTTATCATACCCGGGGATGATATGACCAATTGCTTTACGAATATCCTGATGTTTTTTAAAGGCGGAAAAATCTATCTTTTTATTTCCCAAAACTCCTGATGCTATATCTGTAATAATATCTACTTCCGACCTTACATTGGAAAGTCTTACTATACCACCATCACTTATTCGGACAAAGTTGAACATTGATTCTTGAGTCGTGGGTTGTTTTTCCTCATCCCGGGCGGCTGCGGGAAGGATCACGGTTTCTTCCCCAACTCCAAAGAAATGACTTTGGTTTAGGGTTGTGCTTACAAATACTTTGAAAGGAATATTATGGAATGCTTGCTCAGCAAATTTTGCATTGGGTGTAGCAGCAAAAAGATTTCCCCCAAGTAGAAATGCAAAATCCATTTTGTGATTATAGGATGCTTTTAAACAACCCATTGTGTCCAGCCCTGTTGATTTTGGAACCTTTATTCCCATTTGTTTTTCAAAATTAATAAGGATTTTTTTCTTTAGTTCCGGTGTTGCGCCCATGGATCCAATCCCTTGAACATTAGAGTGTCCTCTCAGAGGAAGAAGACCTGCATTCTTTTTTCCTATCATCCCCCTAAGGAGAGCAAGATTTACAATAGATTCTACATTTTCTACCCCATGAACATGCTGGGTGATTCCCATTGACCAGGTAAAGACGACATTTTTTGCATCCTGATACAGTTTTGCTAAGCGTTTAATCTGCGTGCGGTTTACTCCTGAAGACAAAGTAATATTATCCCAAGAGGTTTTCCTCAGTTCATGAGCGAAGTTTTTAAATCCATTTGTATATTTTCCTATAAACTGTTTATCAATATTTTCATTCTCAATAAGTTCTTTCCCAATTCCTTGGAATAAGGCAATATCACCACCGATGTTTGGTTGGACATAATCTGTTGCGATCTTATCATCTCCAAGCAGCATGGATTTCCAATCACTAGGGACCTTGAACCGAACCAACCCAGGTTCCTTGATAGGATTTACAACAATCACTTTTCCCTTTCTTCTCCGGCAGTGCAAGAGTTCAGTCAGCAACCGTGGGTGATTTGAAGCAGGGTTTGCTCCTATAACCCAAATCATATCAGATTGCTTTAAATCCTCAAGGACGATTGTAGCTGTTCCGCTGCCAATGGTTGAGCTAAGACCAACCCCAGATGCCTGGTGGCAATAATATGAGCAATTATTTATATTATTGGATCCATACGCTCTTACAAATAATTGCAAAAGAAATGCAGCTTCATTAGATGATCTTCCTGAACTATAGAAAAATGATCTGTCCGGGGAGGTTATACGAATTCTTGCGATTATTTTCTTCAGAGCATCATCCCAGCCAATGGACTTATAATGATTGCTGTCTCCTGATTTAAACAAAGGTGTATTAAGTCGCCCCAATCGCTCAAGTTCTCTAGGTGAAGTTTCCCTGAAGTCTATGATGGACCGATTTTGAAAAAGTATTTCGGGGATTTCCTTCTGAATATCAGTCAATTGAGCCTGGATACTCTTTTTACAAATCTCAGGGAAACTGGACACTTCATTAGTCATGCCCCCTTTTTGACCACCCATTCCCAAAGCGCAGGTTTTGCATGTATTTTTAGAAATTATTGATTGATAAAAGTTTTTGAAACCTACTTCGGAAGCCACCTTTAGAGAATATAGTAGTGAACTGAATCCTGAAACAGCTTTATGCATAGATATAAAATCCACCAAAATAAGGGAAGATCGTTACCATTTTAGTTAAAGAATTCATAATACAATTAATTGAGCAACATACCTTCCAAATCAATATTTGGTTTTCGTCCTGTAATAAGATCAGCAGTAATTTTAGCTGATCCACATGCCATTGTCCAGCCTAAGTGGCCATGACCAGTATTATAGAATAGGTTTTTCATTTTTCCATTTCCAAAAATTGGAGAACCATTAGGCGTCATGGGCCGAAGTCCGGCCCAGTATTTGATATTTGTAAAATCGAAAGCATCAGGAAAAAGGGAATCAGCAAGGTTAACCATATAGGAAAAATCAGAAGGTTTGTGGCTGGTGTTGTATCCGGCGATCTCCGCTACTGATGTGAAACGGATAGAGTCAGCCATTAAAGAAAATGCCAGCAGACTGTCCTCATCTATGCCTCCGTGAATAGGTGCCTTTGAAAAATCTACAATCGGTAATGTAATGGAGTATCCCTTTACCGGATATACGGGCAAATAATCACCTAGCTTTCTGGCAAAGGGGGTGCTGTGTGAAGCCAATGCCAGAACATAGACATCAGCGGTATATTCATTGTTATTCGTAATTACCTTTTGAACTTTTCCCTGGTTTGTTTCAATCCGGGATATAGTCTCATTAAACTGGAACTTCACTCCCTTTTCCAAGCAGAGTTTTGCTAGTTTTGTGGTAAACTTATGACAATTACCGCTTTCATCCGTATTGCAGTAAATCCCCCCGGCAATCCGGGATTTCAAATGATCTAAAGCTGGTTCAATTTTTATCAAGTCACCCGTGTTTAATAAATCCAGTTTATCCATTGTGGGTTGGAGTAGTTTCAGCTTCTTCACACCTTCCTTGAAAGATTCATCAGAACGGTAGATATAAATAAGACCCTTTTTATTCTGCTCATACTCCAGATTGGCTTCCTGAATCAGTTCATGAAGCTTTTCCTGGGAAAAGGAGCATAACCGCAGTTTCCTGATTGTGTTGATTCTCATATTTTCATTGGTGCATTGCCTGATGAAATTGAATCCCCAGCGAATTAACCCGGGACTCCAATGGAGTTTGAACCGAAACACCTGCTGTTTTTGAAAAAGTGATTTCATCAGATTCCTGGGCAGTTTTGGAGTTGTCCATGCAAATGAATGCCCCGGAGAAATGAGACCTGCATTTCCGAAACTGGTTTCCATGGCTGGTTTTGACTGGCGGTCTATTACTGTTACTTGATGTCCATCATTAGTCAGTTCGTATGCAGTTGTAACGCCAATGACGCCGGCCCCTAAGATAAGGACTTTCATTAAAAAACAGGGAACTTTTGTCTCATTTAATGATTCAATAAAACAATAATTTTTGGTTAAATTAGAAAGAATATTTGAGTAAATTCCCTCGGGTAATCGTTACTACTCAAAATTAAGTTTGCTTGGAAAAGTCAGGGTTTATGCCCGTAGGAAATTAATCTCCTCTCTCATCATTATATGTTTCTTGCGGGCTTTTTTCAATTATCCCGTTTCCTGGTTTGGTAAAATTACCTTTATAGTTGGATAGGGAATCAGAATATTCCGTTCATTAAATTTTTTGTAAATATCAGTATTAATCTGGTCAACTGTTCTCCCCCGTTTTTCTGGTTTATAAATCCAGAAAAGTAATTGAAGCTTTAATCCGGACTCGACAAACTCCCGGAATCGAACTCTTGGTTCGGGCTCATCCATGACATTGGAATTATTTTTCGCAATTGAAATAAGGAGTTCTTTTACCTCATCAATGTCCGAGCCATAAGAGATTGTAAGTGTAATGCGAACCCGTTCAATTTCTTCTGGTCCTCCGCTTTCATTTACAATTTTTGAAGAAGCAATCACTGAATTTGGGAGAGTGATTTCGATATCGTCCCGTGTCATAATCCGAGTACTTCTCAGACCCATAGTTTTGACATAACCCCGCTCTCCTGTATCCAGCAGAATGTAATCTCCTTCTTTAAACGGAGAATCGGCTAGAAGAAAAAATCCTGAAAAAAAGTTTGCTACCGTGTCTTTCGCCGCGAAGCCAAGCACAAGACTGAGTGCAGCTCCTGATGCCATCAATCCATTAACGTTAATATTCCAACTGAGAAAAATAAAATATATACCAAGGATCGCGATTACTATCTTCCCCAAGTTATTAAATAAGGGGAGGGTTTTTTGCTGTAGTAGTCGGCTTGCAGTGCGGGTAGAAAGCCAGTCCATTGTTAATATAAAAATCCTGGTTAAAACGACCAGCCAGATGAGAATTGTGATGGTTTTAACAACACTAACCAGTGCAAAATCTATGTAATCGGGTAAATCAATCCTTTTAAAGGCAAAGGTGAATCCGATAAAAATTATGGAGTAGAAAATTGGTTTATGTAAAAGATCAATTATTTTATCATCAAAGTTTGTTTTTGTTTTTGCTACAAGTCTTTTAAAAATACGGGTAAAAATCAGATCAGTTATTTTAGCTGACAATACAAAGCCAAAGAGAATGAGTATGCTTTGAATCAAGGGATTTTCCAGCAAGCTGCCAAATGTGTTGTTAAGCCAATTCATGCTGAAAAAGAATATGAGTAAAAATTTGGTGCTATTATGTTACTACATTTAAATATAATTAAATGGATAATCATTCTGTGAAAAAATAATTTCCCCCCCGCATTTTTTAACAATCAGAAAATGTTTCCACCAGAATCTTCAAATGGAATAATCCTAATTATTGCAGGCTACATCGTTATTCCTTTTTAGCCGGGGTGAGGATTTTTTCAAGTTCTCCAGACGCAGCCAGCTCGTCAATTATATCACATCCTCCGATTAAGGTGCCATCAACAAATAGCTGTGGAGTTGTAGGCCAACTAGAATGTTCTTTGATCATATTCATTGTATTATAGTCATCAAAGATATTAAATGAACCATAGGTAGCTCCCAGAGTATTTAAGGTCTGTACAACTCGAGCTGAAAATCCGCATCGGGGCATTTCAGGTGTTCCTTTCATCATGAGAAATACCCTGTCTGAATTTATCATATTTTCCACAAGTGATTTTTGATCATCTGTCATTGTTCTTCTCCTTTTACATTATTATAGTTTTGATTGACAAAGCGTGAATTTCATTTCCAAGTTCAGATTCCAAAGCTTTTTGGACCATTTGATGCTGTTCAATGAGATTTTTCCCCTTAAATCCGTTATAACAAATTGTTGTTTTCAAGTGCATTCCTTTTGCATTATGACCCACGTGCATGGAGGACGTATTTTTTAATTCAATATCAGCGCCGGGGAAAGCTTGTTTTAATTTTCGTAATATTTGATCCATTTCTTCTTAAGAATCGGGTTATTTTATGTGATTATAATAACCGGATTATATACATTTATTTATTTAATTAACATAACTTTCTTTATGTAACTAAAAAAAATTATAATTGTATATTTGTACATATATGCAACTATTTTTAATTTCACTTGATGAATTTTCCAATAACACAATTTAAAGCTCTTTCTGATGAGACCAGATTCCGAATTGTTAATATTCTTAAACAATCAAACTTAGAAATATGCGAAACTGATTTGGCAGAAATACTGGATATTCCTCAATATAGTGTATCCAGGCATTTAACTATTCTTCATAACGCCGGCATCGTTGAAAAAAGGAAAGAGGGTAGGTGGACTTTTTCTTTTATTTCTAAATCATTGGATATATTTATGCAAAAAACTTTAGATGCCTTTGTTCATATTCAGGAAGAAAATATTAAAATTGATATTGGGAAGGCAATTAGAATGATAAAAAACAATAGATGTAGGCAATGAAAAAAAAATCAAAATCTTTCTTAGTCTTTTAGGAGTTATTTAATTAAAACCTGGTTAAAAATTTTAGGTGTTCTCATGTCCCTATACCTCTTTCTGGTGGGAATAAATGGCTTATCTGAGGCTATTAATAATATGGGTGAGGAATTTGCAAAGAGTATAATATCAACCACTAGCAATCCATTTATAGCATTGTTCATAGGAATTCTTTCTACAACTATTTTCCAAAGTTCATCAACCACTACATCCCTTATTGTAGGTATGGTGAGTAGTGGCGCCTTGACTTTAGCTGGCGCAATCCCGATGATTATGGGTGCAAACATAGGAACTACAGTTACAAACATTATCGTTTCCATTGGCCATATAAATCGAGGCAATGAGTTTAAGCGAGCCTTTGCAGCGGCAACCGTGCACGACTTCTTTAATGTATTTGCAGTTTTGATATTATTCCCAATTGAAATTGCCTTTGGATTACTGGAAAAGACAGCCTCTGGATTAGGTTCTTTACTTTTTGGTACCGTCAGTGTCACTAATGAGTTTAATAGTCCAATTAAGGCTGGTATTAAATGGAGTGTCCATCATATTGAAAGTCTGAGTTTTGATAATAATATAGTATTTATTATCCTCAGTGTTTTGCTTACGTTTGCTATGCTATATTCTATTGTTAAGCTTCTTAGGAGTTTAGTTCTTGACAATGTTCAGCAATTTTTTGATCAATATATATTCAAGACAGCGCTCCACGGTATTTTGTTTGGAATGCTCTTAACAATTATGGTACAAAGTTCATCAATTACCACATCAACCATTGTTCCCTTAGCTGGTGCTGGCGTACTTTCACTCAGGCAGGTATATCCATTTACCTTAGGTGCGAATATTGGGACAACCATTACGGCAATTTTGGCTGCCCTTACCCTCAATGTAACGGCTCTTGTCGCCGCATTTGCCCATTTATTTTTTAATCTTTATGGAATCCTGATTATTTATTTAAATCCATTATTCAGGGATATACCCATTAAGCTGGCTCAATGGATTTCTGAGGTAGCCATCAAGAATAAATTTATACCACTGATATACTTAGTTTGTTTTTTCTTTCTATTACCATTCTTAATCATACTCATTGGGCGATAATCATGTTTAAGCAAATATTTGAAATATTCAAATCAGACAGTTTATATGAGCAGGCATTGGTTGAGTGCCATGAAATGCTGGATATTGACCTGACCATGTTCAAGGCATCTCTTGAGTCGCTGAGAAAATCAGATTCAGCGGATATTGATATCGATATTTATGCCATGGATAAAAAGATCAACGAATTCGAGCGGGATGTGCGCCGGAAAATCATGACCCACCTGGCAGTAGGAAGCAGAGAAGATGTGGGGTCCGGACTGGTATTAGTAAGTGTGGTTATAGATATTGAAAGAATCGGAGATTATACCAAGAATATTTATGATCTTGCTGTAAACCATCCCAAAAAGTTGGATGGAGGCAGTATTGAAGATCGCTTGGGTAAAATTGAGAAGATATCCTTTCATTTATTTGAAGATTCAATTGATGCATTTAAAAATCAGGATATTGAAAAAGCCCGGGGGCTTATGGGTTTTTACAAGGAACAAATTTCTGCTCAAAGTGATGCAATTACAAATGACATCATTTCCGGGAAAATTGCTGATCTTGCAACAGGAAGATCTGCAGCTATTGCCCTGTATGCACGCTATCTAAAGAGAATTGCAGCCCACTCGAGAAACCTGATTTCAAGTATTGTTAATCCCTTTGAAAGCATTGGATATCCCGAATAAATGTACACGTTTATCTGGATGTACCTTTCGGCATTCGGGATAATGTTTGCCATTTTGTCCTGGTGTCAGGAATCAGATCTTCTACCAAAAGATATCGGATCCGGAAAGGGATTTCTGGCGCTTCTAACTGGTACGTTGTTATACTATTTTGTGGGTAGAAGATTTAAAGATTCACATAACAAGTAATTGAAGAGTGGGAATAGATTCATAGAAACAATGGCTTCGTTTCCTGTCTTCATTACAAATAATAAAACTGTTTAAAACATAATATAAAAAATTGAAAAAAGTATTACTTATTACTATGATTCTCCTTGCTCCTTTTGAAACAATGAGTCTAATGTCCAGCGATTCACATAGTATACGCTCTTTCCAGTTTACTTACGAGGTTTCTGTTGAGTCAACAGGTGGGAAAAAACTGGAATTGTGGATGCCGGTTCCGCAAAGTAATGAAGTACAAACAATTTCAGATCTTCATATTAGTACAAGCGGATTACCGTATGGTATAAAAGAAGAAAAAGTACATGGGAATAAATATCTCTATGTTTATAATGTTGAGGGGACAAATGAAAGGACTTTGGTTTCCATGACATTTAATGTATCCAGGAAAGAACACAGTAACGAAATTTATAAAAATGTTGATCCCAATCATTATATAGGAGCATATAGTACGGTTCCAACCGGAAATGCATTTTTATCCTTGATCAAAGAGGAAAAATTGTCAAAGAATGATGTAAGGGGTATTTATAATTATGTCCTGTCAGGCATGCATTATGGAAAACCCAAAAGTGTGGATGATCTTTATTACAAAACTCCCTGGTTAAACCCAGATAGTATTTATGGCCAGAAGGGCGTATCCCGGGATGAAGTGGTTGCCCTTTATCAGAAAGCGAAAACGGATGACGGAAATTATACATTTGGAAATGGCAATTCAATTTATGCCTGTAATATTGGGGTGGGAAATTGTACCGATTATCATTCCTACTTTATGTCATTAGTGCGAACACTGGAGATACCAGTCCGGTTCCATATGGGTTTTCCCATACCAACAGGAAAAGAGGGCCCGGTTGGAGGATATCATTGCTGGGCAGATTATTATGTTGAGGGCAAAGGTTGGCACCCGGTTGATATTTCCGAGGCAGATAAAGATCCATCAAAGACAGATTACTTTTTTGGTACCGTGGATAATAATCGTGTAGATATGATGGTGGGTCGTGATTTTGTTTTAGATGGATATGAAGAAGGGAAGGTCAATCTATTTATCTATCCCTTAATGGAAATTGGTGATAAAAAATCAACGGTATTTACAAAAAGTTTCAGCTACAAAAACCTTTAATTATTAATAACAAGTAAAGGGGGAGAAAATAATGAAAAAACTATTACTTATCAGTTTGGCAGCCACAATGCTTTTTGCACAGGGGAAATTCGGTGGTGTTACCTATTTCGATTACACCAATAGTAGTGATGCATCAGCCTTTAATTTTAATCGTCAATATTTCATGTATGGAGTTGATGTGTCAGATGATGTGAGTTTCAAAGTTATTTTTGATGTGGGGCGAACAAACAAAGGAGATGTTGTTTATTTAAATAATGATGGGGGATTTGAAAATATAAGCGAGGACACCAGACTTATTGCATTTCTCAAAAAAGCTCAATTAGACTGGAAATCTCCTTTAGGAAAAATGAGTTTTGGAATGATTGGTATGAATACGTACAACGTACAGGAAAAAAACTGGGGCTATAGATTTATTGAAAAATCTGTTGTTGATTATTACGGGTTCTCTGCAACGGCTGATCTTGGGATTGGAATTTCTAGATCCTTAATGGATAATCTGAATGCAAGCATGGTTATTGTGAACGGCGAAGGATTTAAGAAGCCGCAAGGTGATGATAAATATCATAAAATTGCACTGAATGCCACCTTCGGAGAAATGAATCTTAGTAAGAATGACGGCTATAATGCTGGCATTGTTTATTCTACTGAACAAACAGAAAATGATCCTACAAATATGATTGGTGTGTTTGGTGGATTTGCCGGAGGGGGGTTACGAATCGGCGGGCAGGTTAATCAGTTAACCAAAAATGGGGAGAGTACCCAACAAGTTGTTTCTGTGAACGGAAATTACTCTATTTCAGAGAAACTGGACGGGTTTGTCCGCTATGATGTCTATGACCCAAATACAGATTCAGCAGTGATAAAAGATGGAAAAAATTATTTATTGGCAGGTATTTCGATGAACTGTGGAACAGGATTTATTGTTGCTCCTAATATTCGTATGCATACCAATGAAAATAGTTCAGTTCCTTCTAAAACTGAATATAAAATCAATTTCCAGTTTAAGTTCTGAAAATATTATTACCATAATTGGAAAAAAGTGTTTGAGTTTTTTTCTAACGAAATAATTTGAAAAGAATAAATATTTGCAGGATTAATATCACAACAGAAACCACAGTCCGCATAAGCTCCATGGTATGGTTATGCTTGTTCAGCCAAAGCTCTATTTTGCTCCTGCGTTTCTTTTCTATATCACTCATATAGGCACCGATTCTGTCTGGTTAATTGGTACGTCATCATTTTTTATTTTATCACGAAGATTTACGATGTATTCATCGATCAATTGAATTCTTTCTTCTCTTAAATTTAGTGTTTTAGGGATGGCTGGTTGATTGTGTTTATTTTCCATAAACCATGTTTTTACCGCTTCAAATTTTTTCTTAATTGATTGAAGGGCCTTATTTATAAAAATTAGTGTACCAACTTCCTGTGCTTTTTCTATGATCTTCCCCTCAGGAAGTTTGTCCAACATTTCTATTGCGCTATTTAATTTCTCTTGTAAAAAACTCCATTCAGCTTTCAATTGGAGGAAAATAAATTCAGATTCTATTTTGTCAGATGGATGAAATTGAATATCATTATTCCTGTCTTTTTTAAATTGTGTATTATAATCCATCCTGTTTATTTAGTTTTTCATTAATGCGTTCATTTTGGAAAGCAATTGCTGAAATTTTATTGGCTTTGTTTCATAATCATCACATCCTGCTTCTAAAGCTTGTTTTTTATCACTGTCCAAGGCGTGGGCAGTTAAAGCAATGATCGGGATATTTTTTGTCTTGCTATCGTTTTTTAATTCTTTTGTTGCTTCCCAACCATCTTTAACTGGAAGACTAAGGTCCATCAATATTAAATCAGGATTTTCTAATTTTGCTAAATCAATGCCTTCCTGACCATCAACTGCGCAGATTACTTCATACTTTTTTAATTCTAAACGTCTGCTCAGCATAATGCGATTAAACTCATTATCCTCCACAATTAGTATTTTCTCCATATTTATTACCTCTTCATTAAAAATTAATGTTGAATATTTTAATCCAATTTATCAGTTTTTCGTCGACTAAATAGTGTTTTTTCTCTTCGATTTACCATTGTAGGAAGCTCTAAGGTGAATGTAGATCCCCGGTTTAATTTACTTTTGCAGGTTATGGAGCCTCCCATAATGTCGCAAATTTTTTTTACTATACTAAGTCCGAGCCCTGTGCCACCGTATTCTTTATGTTCAGAATAATGTGCTTGAACAAAAGGAGAAAATATTTTTTTCATTTGTGATTTGGAAATCCCTATTCCAGTATCTGTAACCTTTAAAGATATCCAGCCTGCTCCTTTCTTTTCGATTTTCTCTAATGATAACTCTATCTCCCCTTTATTTGTGAATTTTGCGGCATTGCTTATCAAATTGATCATTATTTGAAATACTTTTAATTTATCCATAAAGACATTTTCAATCTCATTTTCATAGTGTATTTTGAAAGTATTATGATTTTTATCTACCAGAGGAATGGATATTCCTTCTATTTCCAATAATATATCTTTCAGGTTAAATGTTTCCAAATTTAATTCCATTTTACCGGACTCTATTTTTGCAAGATCAAGTATCTCATTAATCAAAACAAGTAAATGATTTCCCGACGAATGAATTCTTTCAAGGCTGGTAATAATTTCATTTGTTTCCAAGTTTCGATATTCTTCCATGATCAATTCGCTAAAACCAATAATCGCATTTAGGGGTGTACGAAGTTCATGACTCATGTTAGCTAGAAATTGACTTTTTGCCTCATTAGCTGCATTGGCCTGCTCTGAAGCTTTTCTAAGCTCCTTATTTAATTCAGTTAATTCCTTTGATGAAATTTCAAGAGATCTTTCTAATAAATAACGATCTTGGTCGAATCCTTTGTAGGTACCATCTACCAGCCTTGTAAACCGTTTCCATTGTACAGAATCAGGAGCTGATTCTGCACCGAGATCAAGACGCTTGAGTTGACGTGCAAGAGTGCGGTGCATTTTATTTTTCTGTGATAGCCGTCAGTGTCATCGTTTGATTGTGAAGACTGCAATCTTGAGTAATGGCATGAGGTGCAATCTCTCCATAGGAGTAAAATCCGACTAGTTTGGTATTTTGTGAAAAGACATCTAAGACTGATTCTAATTCTTCTTCTGTACGTTCTTTAAGGACCAGTCTGCGTCCCACACAACTTATGGCAATTGCAAGTGTATTCTCTTTCGAATTGGATAATTTAGCTTGTTCCGCAGCAGAAAAAGCACCACCAATTAAGTTTTCGAAGTTTGCCTTCATCAACTGTGCTAAGAATCCTTCTGGTATATCGCCTGCAAAAGTTAAAGACTGATTTTTTTCATCTATAGCAAGTATGGTACGTACAATTTGATTTTGATCATCCTCATTTTCCCGGATAGCCAGGGGAAATAACAAACCGGAGGAGGGTAATTCATTAGCTAGTTCACCCAGATAGGTTTTGTAAAGGGCTAGTGCTGGTTTATCATCTAATTCAAAAAGAATATTATCTTTAGATTTTGTGACTTTCCTCTCCGGGCCAAACACATCCCAACCACCCATTGATCCGCTCTTAATATTGATATTTTTTCCATAAAATCCAATTGCAGAAACAAAGTTTTGTGTTGGTATTCTATCCTTGAGAATCCATGTTCTCTCAAATCGTGCTCCGTCACCAGCAAGTCCCCCAGTAATAATTACACCCTCTGATACATTAGCTTTTATCCCGTTGACTAATTGAGTACCATTAACATTGAGTCCATCAGATAAAATAAAAATAGCTGTCAAATCATCTGATTTCAAATTATTGGCCAATGTTTGCCCTGCTGCCCGTGAGTCGGACATATTTGTTACTTCAGCTGTAGAACATTGTAAATTTGTTTTTTCAAATTTTGCTACAGCAACAGAAACCGTATTATCATTGACCGTAGATTGAAATATTTCACCGGAAGTTGAACAGCCTACGAATTTGGATTTAGGGTATGCAGCTCTTAAGGGATTTAAGACTGAATCATCATCTAATAAACTGCTATCAGCAAATACAGTGATCAAGGTATTGTCTGAATCCAGGTCGGGAAAGTCAATTCCAAATGAGCCATTTGGCATCGTATTAAAATTAGTAATTTGCATTATTTACACCTCTTTTGCTGTTAACATAATCTAATGCTATAAACAGGTTAAATTCCATAAATAGTTAATCATAGATTTGATTAAGATTACAACGTTGAATTATTTAATAATTATCTAAATAGATTTTAAGCATACTGATTGTAATTATTCTGTCTCTTTAAGAATAACGTAAATTTTCCAACGTTGTAATACTTTTTTTTCAACTTAGTAAATTTATCCTAAAAGATAATTATTTTTCATAAATATCCTGGAACAAACAAAAAGAAATTACTATTAATATCTTTACTGTTATGAAAGCCTTGAGAACGACTGAAATAGCTGGGGAGAGTACAATTTCCTAGAGAAAATATTTATTATCAGATGAGGAAATTTGAAAAAGTAGGCCATTAAATTATTGCTGATACTGAGAATGGTTAATTATAGATTTTAGGAAATTTACAACGTTGAATTATTTAATAATTATCTAAATGGATTTTAAGCATACTGATTATAATTATTCTGTCTCCTTAAGAATAACGTAAATTTTCCAACGTTGTAATACTTTTTTACCAACTTAGTAAATTTATCCTAAAAGATAATTATATTTCATAAATATCCTGGAACAAAAACAAGAAATTACTATTGACAGCTTAGCTGTTATGAAAGCCTACAATCATCCTGTAGGAAATAAGGTTATAGCAGAGCCGGATGATAATGTCTTGACAGTGAACGAAATAGCTGAGAGAGTACAATTTCCAAGAGACAATATTTATTATCATATAAGGAAAATTAAAAAAGTAGGCCATTAAATTATTTCTGATACTGAGAATGGTTAATTATAGATTTAATAAGATTACAACGTTGAATTATTTGATAATTATCTAAATAAAATTTAAGCAAATTAAATGTAATTATTATATTGCTTTAAACATAAAATAAAACCTATAATATTACAACGTTGTAATGACTTTTTATCAACTTGGTTATTTTATCCTAAAAGATAAATATATTTCATAAATATCTTGGAACAAAAACATGAAATTACTATCGACAGCTTAGCTGTTATGAAAGCCTACAATCATCCTGTAGGAAATAAGATCATTGCAGAACTCGATGAAAATGCCTTGACAGCGACCGAAATAGCTGAGAGAGTACAATTTCCGAGAGACAATATTTATTATCATATAAGGAAATTGGAAAAAGTAGGTCTATTAATTATTACTGATACAGAAGTAATTAATGGAATTACTAAGAAGAAATATTTGGCTTCAGCTAAATCATATAATATTGAACCATCAATTGTCAAGAATGTTAGCGCCTCCCCTAAAACCACCAGGTCAGCAACTAAAAAAAAGATTGTTGAGTCGAAGCTTTCCCGGGAAAAAACCATATTAAAAAAACCCGAGAGAAGCAAGCCCATTAAACAAATGGAAGATGATGCAAAGGTGTTCATTAAGGAAAGTATAACGAAACCTTCGGATGAAAAAAAACGAACCCCAATTATCACATCAGACAAAAAGAAAGGCGATTTATTAGCGAATTTATTGCGAATAAAAGAACAAAAGAATAAGGGTATTGATGAAAAAACAAATATTGAGAATGGCGGACTGGTTGAACAAAAAACAAGAAAAACTGGTAAAGAGGGCTATGTTGATTCCATAAAAATTAAAAAGAAAGAATATTTTATTTCGAAGGAATATATCCCTCAACTGAACGATGAGCTATTGCCGGACCTAAACAAGATCAAGGACTTTTGTGAAACGTTATTAGAGAAATTTGAGGAAGTAACCAAAAATAATAAAGAAGCTAGGGTTCAAAATATAAAAATTGAGTTTGAACTACGTACTCTGCTTACTGGATTGATTGGACATGTTGAATTTTTGATTGAATCTGTTGCTGAATCAAAAAAAATAATAAATCAAAAACTGATACAGAAGGATTCACTTAAGATTTTGGATTATAAATTTTTAACGGATATTAAGTATATAACGGAATCCAGTTTTATTTTTGTAGAAAAAATAACTTATTTATTTGAGGGCAAGTTAGAAAGTGATAACCGTGGGGATAATAATTTAGTTGAAATTAGAACTCTTGCTCATAGCATCATTGGTTTTTCGGAAATGCTTTTAGAAATAACCATGGATTATATAGTGCAAAATGCACAAAAAAAAGACCGCAAATTTATGACCATTGAGGAAAAATCCTCCTTGAGAGGAGACCTGAATTTGCTACTAATTGATCGGGGAAAAGCCTTACTGAGAAAGACTCTTATGATTAAACATGAGAGCGATATTGAAAATCATGAAGATGAAGAAGTTGAGAAAAATTTAAAAGCCCAAATCGTAGAAGAAGATGTAA
>CAJXJG010000012.1 GCA_913054425.1 uncultured Fidelibacterota bacterium | reverse complement strand
CACAAAACGAGATATTCTCACCCAGTTTCTCATGGAGGCCATTTTCTTAAGCCAGTTCGGTGGCGTTGTGGGTGTTATTTTAGGGATTGCCGGGGGGAACCTCATTGCCCTCCTCCTTAAAGTCCCCGCCGTGGTGCCCATGGATTGGGCCTTTTACGGCATGGCAGTATGTTCTTTCATTGGTATTGGTTTCGGTATTTACCCCGCCTGGCGTGCCGCCAATTTGGATCCCATTGAATCCCTTAGGTTTGAATAAATCCTTTTTTTTCTTCTACAATTTGATTCCTCTGGGTTAATTGAAGAGAGTATTTTTTGTGAGATAATGGGTAGATTTGGATATGATTAAGCATATTACATTAATGCTATTTTAAAAGGAGAATAAAAATGCCATTAAGACTACCCAATTGGGAAGAATTAAGTAGAAGCAAGCAAATCCCAATCATAAACCTACCGCTTAACCAGACATATATTGTAACTGGTGGTCCTGGGACAGGAAAAACGATTTGGCACTATATAGAGCATCTCAACTTCAAGGAACAAGTGCAGATATTGTAATTTCAAGAAGTGCTTAGTTCTGAACATAGTGTGTTGTTATTCATATGAATAATAAATTGGATGTTACTATCATATCATATTTTAATAACTTCAATTGTAATTAGCAGTCAAATAATAATGTTTAGCACAATAATAGCATACTTAAAAATTTCACAACAAGCAAAGGATGTCTTGAGGGGGCAGTGGATGGAAATCCGTGCCGGTTCGAGTCCGGCCTTCGGCACAAAAATAAAATGAGGATAAAGTATATGAAAAAACTTGTACGAAATTTATCTCCTTTCATAGTTAGCTTTGGTATTCTTTCCGCACAAACCCCGGAATTATTATTAACTGAAGGACAGGAAAAAATGAAAGCAGGCGCTTTTTTGCAAGCGGATTCCCTTTTTAAAAAAGTTCTGCAATTAGATAACACCTATGCACCTGCCATGTTTCAGTTGACCCAGTTAAATCTCAGATTGGGGAATATGGTGAAAGCACAAAATTATATACGGGATGCTGTTGAAGTGGATCGTGAACAATATATAGAAACTTTTAATAAAATGAATGAAATCAACACTATTATGAGTGATGGGGGCCGGGCAATGAAAGGAGGAAGGTTTGATGAGGCATTCCAATTATATGGGACTGTATTGGAACAATTTCCATATTTTGCGGAAGCGGCTTACAGTATGGGTTTAGCAAAATTCAGGGAAAAGGATTTTGGTGGAGCAGTATATCATTTTCATAAAACCCTTGAGTTGAATCCATTTCATGAAAAAGCACAGGCAGCGATAGCAAATGTTACGAGAAATATTTTTAATGATGGAAACAATGCCTATCGCCGTGGTGATTTAGAAGGAGCGCTGGCTTCTTATAATCGTGTGCTTGAAATGGATAATAATTTTTATCGGGCGTATTACCAGATTGGGGTTATTGAAGCAAAGATGAGAAATCTTTCAAGTGCGATCGAATCCTACATGAACGCTTTGGAAATTAAACCGGATTTTTTTAAATGTTGGTTTGCCCTGGGATTAGCAAGATCCAAAGGGGGAGATAAAGCAGGAGCCCTGGATGCATTTAACCAGGCAATTGAGATAGACTCCAGCTACGTGAAAGCCCATGCCAGTTTAGCC
Organism: uncultured Fidelibacterota bacterium; assembly: GCA_913054425.1. Classification (GTDB taxonomy): domain Bacteria; phylum Fidelibacterota; class Marinisomatia; order Marinisomatales; family UBA8229; genus UBA8229. Next base: position 16,841 of record CAJXJG010000012.1, on the reverse strand, counting down.
GAAATCTATATTGGTCTGAAAGAATATACAAAAGCGTTTGAAGTGTTAAATACTGCTACCCGGGTTGATTCAAGTTATTCAAAGAATTTTTTATTGCTGGGAATTGTGTATACAGAATTGAACCAATTTGAAGAGGCAATAGAAAATTTGGAGAAGAGTGTTACCTTAAACCCAAAAGATGCTATGGCCTGGTTCAGGCTGGCGCACGCGCATAACGAACTGGGTAATTGTGAACCTGCTCAAAAGGCAGCGAGAGAAGCGACTGATAGGAAAAAGAACTTTGGTGGAGGGTGGTTTGAGTTAGGGATAGCAGAATGGTGTGAAGGAAGTGGAAAAAAAACCGTAGCGTTAAATTCACTTGAAAAAGCCCGTAATGACAGGAGTTGGAGGAAAATGGCTGAATATGAAATCGATAAAATTAATAATCCCCATAAATATGTTGAATAAAATTTCAATAAATTAAATTTATTTTCATATCAAGTTCGGTTGAATTATCTTTATTTTGTATGCGAATTATTTTTATTTTATCTTGTTAGTTTTAGAAAGCTTTGAAAAACCCTGAAAATAACTTTAGAAATGTCTCCCTGAGTAGATTTATCCACCTTAGACTTAGCGTAGGCGGATCGAAGGATTTGTTCACCGTGGAGATATCATCATATTTCGTTGAACTCAATATGACATTCATTGGTTTTTCAAAGCATTCAATTAATTAATCTTTTGAATTCACACCGTACATATTTTCTGGTATTGGAATAATGATAAAAGCAGTAATATTTGATTTAGATAACACCCTTTTAGATTTTATAAAAATGAAACAATTTGCTGTCCAGGCAGCAATTTCTTCCATGGTGGAAGCAGGGTTAGAAGTGGATGAAGGGGAAGCGTTTAAAAAAATATTCCAGATGTACGAGGAGAAGGGCTGGGAAAATCAATCTATTTTTAATGATTTTCTGGAGAAGGAAATTGGATTTGTTGACAATAAATTATTAGCAGCCGGTATTGTTGCATATCGCCGAGCAAGAGAAGCCAGTTTGCAGTTGTATCCAAACGTGAATAAAACCTTATTCGAATTACTTAAGATGGGGATTAAGCTTGCTGTTGTGTCTGATGCACCCAGCCGGGAAGCATGGATGCGGATTTATTATTTGAATTTACACCATGTTTTTGATCTTGTCCTTACTATTGATGATACCGGCGCGAGAAAACCATCTTCTAAGCCATTTGCAATGGCTTTAAACTCTCTCAAAATCAAAGCGAAAGACGCTGTAATGGTGGGTGATTGGCCGGAACGTGATGTGGAAGGAGCTAAAAAGGTTGGAATGCGTACTATTTTTGCCCGCTATGGCGATACATTTGAGACAAAGAATTCCGGGGCAGATTGGGATGTAAATGATATCTATGAAATAGTTGGGATTATTAAAGAGCTGAATAGTGCCTGAATTTTTCATTGGGACAGATATTTTATCTGTTCTGCGAATCAGTAAAATTCTTAATTCTCACCATAAAAATCGATTTAAAACACATACGTTTACGAAAAGTGAAATAGATTATTGTGAGGGAAAAGCCAACCCCTCAATCCACTATGCTGGTCGATTTGCCGCTAAAGAAGCAATTAAAAAAGCACTGCTTTCTTCTGGAATAATTTCCGATATTCCATGGTGTTCAATAGAAGTACTGCCTGAAAAACAAGGTGCCCCTAAAGTGTATTTCCATACCGATCAACCTCTTCTTCAAAAGTGTAAAGTATCCATTTCGCATACCGATGAATTTGCCGTAGCTTTTGCTTTGCTTGAGGTTTCATGATGCGCCTGTTAACCCGGAATCAGTCTCAAATATTAGATCAAGTTTCCATGGAAAAGATGGGAATTTCCGGGCTCACCCTTATGGAAAATGCGGGTAAAGAAGTTGCCAGGGTCTCAGGATCTGTTTTGGAGGGGGAAAAAAAAGAGAAACAGATTGTGATTTGTTGCGGAAAGGGAAATAATGGAGGAGACGGTTTTTCAGCGGCTTTGCATTTAAATCAATATAATCTGACCATATTCTCAATCCCTGAAAAATCAGATATTTCGGGTGATTCCCTGCATTTTTATACTAAATGTATAGAAAAGGGGATTAAAATAATTCATGGATACGAATTACCGATATCGAAGGAATATGACTTAATTATTGATGGACTGATCGGAACAGGGTTTTCCGGAGGGATGAGAACTCCATTGAAAAAATGGACAAAATGGATTAATCAGCAGGATTGCACTGTGGTTGCAATTGATATACCATCAGGGGTGAATGCCAATACGGGTTCAGCGTCAGAGGATGCTGTGAAAGCTGATTTTACAGTCACCATGGGATGGACAAAGGTTGGAATGATGCTGAATCCAGGGTCCCGATATTGCGGGAAAGTTTATCCTGTACACATAGGGTTTCCTGATGTGCTGGATCAGTTGGAAGGGATGAAATGGAGATCCTTTGAAGAGAAATTAGCACTTGGGAATTTAACAAAACCAGATTTAGGCACTTATAAGCATCGTCAGGGTAAAGTATTGATCCTTGCCGGGTCGAACGGGATGACGGGAGCGGCAACTCTTTCGACTATAGCAGCATTGCGTAGCGGTGTCGGTTTAACAATGACATCTGCACCGGAATCTTTGAATTTTATTTATGAAACAAATCTCATGGAAGGAATGACCTTTGTGTGCAAAGATGGTGGAGATGGCTATTTAGCTGAACAGAATTTTGAAGAAATTCATTCACACCTGGATTGGTGTGATGTTATTTTAATTGGACCGGGATTAGGAGCACGGGAAACAACCAGACAATTAATTGAAAGAATAATTTTATCTTCAGAGAAACCTCTTATAATTGATGCGGACGGTCTTAGATGTTTTATTAAAAATTCGGATTTATTTCATCAAATTTCTGCCCCGTTTATTATTACACCTCATTATGGCGAGTTGGCTTCCATTCTTGGGAAAGATATTCAGGAAATCCAAAGTAATTTTCCTGATACCCTGGAATCATTTTTACAGGAATTTCCCGGAGTGATTGTAGCAAAGAATGCGCCCACATGTACGGCATTCAGGAATGAAATTGTAATAAATACAACCGGAAACCCCGGGCTCGCCACTGCCGGGACAGGTGACGTATTAGCGGGTATTATATCATCATTTTTAGCCCAGGGTATTCCAGCATTTGAAGCGGCGCAATGTGGTGTGTATATACATGGACTTGCCGGAGATATAGCTAGTGAAGATTTAGGCTACAGGGGACTTATAGCAGGTGATCTTCTTGAGATCATTCCGGAAGCTATCAAACAGTATGAGTATTGCTAATTATCGGATACTATTTGGAATTTATTCATTTTCCATTCTTGCAGTTTCAAGTGTATCAGGAGAATCTTTTCCAGATGTCGGATTTTATAACTTAGATAAATTATTCCATTTTATTGAATATTCCTTACTTGGTTATTTTGCAGTGAAAAGTGTACGGAATCCTACCTGGAGATGGATACCCGTGATATCCTTCTATGGAATTCTTTTCGCCGGGCTGGATGAACTCTTGCAGAGCTTTATCCCAGGGCGGTGTTCAAGTCAATTTGATGTGCTGGCCGATATATCAGGAACTCTTTTTGGTAGTGTATTAACAGTGTGGATTATAAGGAGAAATGATTAACCGATTATATACTCGGGATTTTGCCATTTTGAAAGAATTGGAATTGGAATTCAGGTCTGGATTTACCATCATAACAGGTGAAACCGGAGCAGGGAAATCGATTCTTTTACAAGCTTTGAGTTTGGCTTTAGGCGCTAAGGGGAATAAGAATATGGTTAAAAGCGGTAAAACCCGAACAGTAGTTGAAGTTGATGTTGATGGAAAAAGTTATCGAAGAATTCTCACAGACAAAGGAAGGATAAAATCATACATTGAGGATGAGCCTGTCAAAGAAATAGAATTTAAAACCCGAACAGTTCACCTGGCTGATTTTCATGGTCAACATGAACAGCAATTAATAATGAATCGCGATAAACATATTGATTATTTGGATCGGTATTGTGATTTGGCAGAAAAAGCGAAAAAGGTGGCAGATATTTTTCATTCCCTTTTATCCACTAAAAACAGATTAAAAATTGCATTGGAGACTCAAGAAAGTAATAAAGATCGAAAAGAACTTTTAGAATTTCAATTAAGAGAGATTGACGGAGTTAACCCAAAGGATGAGGAAGATATTCAACTTACAAATGATTTTAAGATTCTTAACCATATCGATGAGTTAGTGGAAAGTATTGAAAAGATAACCCAGGATTTCACTGAAAGTGATCATTCAATTTATAACCGGTTATCAGCTATAGTGAAGGAGTTGAATAAACTTGGGAGCTATGATAAAAATTTAAAAAACTATCTTGAAGGATTGAATAATGTCATTACGACAATTCAGGATACTTCAATCAGTTTGTCTGGTTATTCTAACTCGCTTAATCCTGACAAAGAGAATTTGAATAATATTGAAATCCGTTTACAGGACATTGAAAGTTTAAAAAGGAAATATGGAGGCTCGCTGGAAGCAGTCAAAGTCTATCAAAACGATATGAAACATGAGTTAGAAAACTTGATAAATTTGGAAACAAATACAGAAACACTTAGAGATCAAATTGATGATTTGGAAAAACAATTTCAAAATCTTTCAGATAATTTGCATGAGGTTCGTATTGTTCAAGCTGAGAAACTTTCGAAACAAATTGAACAGGAAATGCATAAATTAAACATGACCTCTGCCAATTTCGAAATTAGGATAAACCAAAGGGATGAAGAAGAGTCTTTCATCTATTTTAATGACAAGCCGGTAAAGATAAATCCCAATGGATATGATTGGGTTGAATTTTATTTGAGCGCTAATCCTGGTGAACAGTTAAAACCTTTGACCGGTATTGCTTCTGGTGGAGAAATTTCGCGTATAATGCTGGCAATTAAGACAGTATTTCAAAAGAATGATCCTGTAGAAACATTGATTTTTGATGAAATTGATTCTGGAATTTCGGGTACTACTGCGGGAATGGTTGCGGAGAGTCTGGTAAAAATATCCAGGAATAGGCAGGTAATTTGTATTACACACCTTCCACAAATTGCTTCTAAAGCAAATCACCATATCCATATCGACAAAACGATTATGGATTCAGATACTTTTATAACCGTTCAATATCTCAATCAGAATGAACGAATTGATGTGATTAACAATCTTTTTAGTATTAGTGCTCTATCGGATGGAGATTATCAATCGCTTAATTTGATTACTAAAACAGCTCATGGATAAAATTATTATCAATGGTGGGAACCCACTGAAAGGGAAAGTAACGCTAGGCGGTGCGAAGAATGCTGTTCTTCCGATTATGGCAGCTTCCTTACTGGTTGACGGCACCACTCATATAAGCAGGGTTCCGGATTTGCGGGATACCCGGACAATGATTAAACTTCTTGAATTAGTAGGAGGGAAAGCACATTTAGAAGGAAATGATCTTTGGATTGATAGTAAACATGTCAATAAACCAGTGGCCCCATATGATTTAGTAAAAACTATGCGTGCCTCATTTTATGTTTTAGGACCGCTCCTTGCCCGATTCGGTGAAGCGAAGGTTTCCTTACCTGGAGGTTGTGCCTGGGGTCCCAGACCGGTTGATTACCACTTGCAAGGCTTGGAAATGCTTGGCGCAAAGGTGACTCTTGAAAGCGGATATATTCGTGCAAAAGCAAAAAGATTAAAAGGAAATCATATCCGTTTTGATTTTCCATCTGTTGGCGCAACGGGAAACATTCTTATGGCTGCCGTCACTGCCGATGGAACCACTGAAATTGAAAACGCTGCCCGTGAACCGGAAATCATGCAATTATGCCAGTTCCTGAATTCAATGGGTGCGAAAATTAGCGGGATCGGAACACATAAAATTTTTATAAAAGGGGTAAACGATTTATCTCCCTGCGATGTCTCCATAATTCCTGATCGTATTGAGGCAGGGACATTTCTCATTGCAGGAGCTGCACTTGGAGAAGTGACAGTGCTAGAAGGAGAGCCGGATCATCTGAAAGTACTTTTGGAGAAGCTAGAGCAAACCGGAGCAAATATATCAATTTCAGGGAAGGATATTTGCGTGAGAAAGGGTGATGTTATTTTACCCGTTGATGTGGAAACAGAAGTATTTCCTGGCTATCCCACAGATCTTCAGGCGCAGTGGATAGCATTGATGACGAAAGCAGAAAGTGATTCTGTTGTAACCGATACTGTATATCATGACCGATTTTCCCATGTAGCTGAGTTAAATCGGTTTGGTGCGGACATTCGTGTATTGAAAAATGTTGCCAGTATAAAAGGGAAAGCAGATTTGGTTGGTGCTCCGGTTATGTCAACCGATATTCGTGCAAGTGCATCTTTAATCATTGGAGGACTGATGGCGAAAGGGAAAACTGAAATTAGTCGTGTTTACCATATTGATCGCGGTTATGAAAATATTGAGGAGAAATTCAGTAGTCTTGGAGCTGATATTACCAGGCTTAATTAAGCAGTTTATTCTTTTACCTTTTTTTCTATGTTTATCGTAGATTTAACAATTATTCAAATCTAGCGAAAGGATTTTTTATGAGAATTATCATTATTGGAGTAGGGGAGGTTGGGTTTCATGTAGCAAAGGCGCTCAGCCAGGAGAATTTTGACATTACGGTCATTGACATTGATCCGATGAAATGTCGCCGAGCTTCTGAACATCTGGATGTTATTGTTGTTGAGGGGAATGGTGCAAGTTCGGATAAATTAATCAAAGCAAATGTAGAGGGAGCAGATTATGTGCTGGCCCTTACAAGATCGGATGAAGTAAACTTGATCGCGTCTCAGCAGGCACATATCATCGGAGCAAAAAAAATAATTGCCAGGCTCAGAAACCAGCAGTATAGCAGACGTGATTCTATTGTTCGTCCTGAGAAATTCGGTGTGGATTTAATTATCCATCCGGAGAAAGTGGTTTGCGAGGAAATTGTACGGTTGGTATGCCACCCCTACGCAAAACATATTGTGGAGTTTGAAGGAGGAAGGCTCTTAATGGTGGGACTCCGGATAACTGAAGATTGTAAAATTGTAGGGAGTTCTGTTCGTTCATTGTGTGAAAGCTGCACCGATTTCAAATTTGGTGTTGTATCGGTAACAAAAAACGGGAAAACGTTTATTCCCTGGGGTGATTTTATTTTTCAGGAAAAATCGACAGTTAATTTCCTTGTGAAGACTAAGCGACTGGAAAATCTCCTGGAATTAATTGGAATTCCCGCTGTGAAAACAAAACGAATCATGATTTTGGGGGGGAGTAAAATCGGGAGATCACTGGCAGAAGAGTTGCAGGATAAAATGTCAGTTAGAATGGTGGAAAACCGTCGGGAAAAAGCTGGAATCATTGCGAATCAACTCCAGGATACAATGGTGATCCACGCCGATGGAACGGATGTGGAATTCTTGAAATCAGAGAATATCCATGAAATTGACAGTTATATCGCTGTAACGGAAAGTGAGAAAACAAATCTTCTGTCCGGATTTTTATCGCACCATTTAGGGGTAAAACAGGCAATAATGCATATGGTCACCACTGATTATTTACCTATCATTCAGGAAATTGGGATTGGTGCAGTCATCAGTAAGAGCATGTCCACGGTGAACTCAATAATTCGGGAAATTCGAAGCGATCAGTCTGAGGTTTCTCTTATAACTTTTGATGAGTTGGACGTAGAAGTCATTGAAATTATGCCTGATCCCGGCAGCTGGGTGACACGATTTCCTCTTTCGGAAATTGACTTCCCCAAGGAAAGTATTGTTGGTGTAATTAATCACCATGGGCATCTTAGTATTGCTCGTGGAAATTCTCAATTGACTCATGAAGATACTGTTCTTATTTTTGCAAAAAATAAAGCGGTACCAAAACTGCGAAAACTGTTCATTAATTCGTGAATATAAGATCCATTTTTAATATCCTGGCTGCATTGTTAACGCTGCTGGGGTTTTCCATGCTCATTCCGGCGTGTATTGCTCTAGGCTATGGTGAAACAGATCTTTCTGGTTTTCTTTATTCATTCGTCATATCAATTTGTATTGGTATTCCGATCTGGTTTTTTACAAGAAAAAGTTATTCTGTTACAAATAAAGATGGATTTGCAATAGTAACTTTTGCTTGGATTATTACTGGAGTTGTCGGCGCGTTACCGTTTTATCTGAGCGGAGCGATTCCAAATATTACGGACGCATTTTTTGAATCCATGTCCGGCGTGACAACAACAGGCGCCACCATAATTGGGAATCCCGCAACATTACCTCATTTGCCCAATGGAATTGAGAGTTTACCCCATGGCATTCTTTTTTGGCGCTCGTTTATTCAGTGGATTGGAGGGATGGGTATCATTGTTTTTACCATTGCTATTCTTCCGCTTTTAGGAGTAGGTGGAGTACAGCTTTTTAAAGCTGAAGTTCCGGGCCCCGTTTCAGATAAAATTCGCCCCCGGGTTCGTGAGACAGCAAAATATCTTTGGATGGTTTATATTGGTTTCACCATAGCAGAAATTATAATGTTAAAGATAGCAGGTATGGATTGGTTTGATGCTGTTTGTCATTCATTTACAACTATGCCATCCGGGGGATTCTCTACCAAAAATGCCAGTATTGGATTTTATGATAATGTGGGTATTCATTATATAATAATCTTTTTTATGTTCATTACAGGGGTGAATTTTTCCCTCCATTTCCGGGCAATTACAGGAGACATTAAATCCTATTTCAGGAATAGTGAATTTTTGACCTATTTTTGGTTAATTGCAATCGTCACAGTGGTGTTTACTTTCAGCCTTGTGATTAGGTCAGGGAATTGGTCACATGCCCATTTCATTGATTCATTGTTCCAAACAGTTTCCATTCTCACTTCAACCGGATATACAATTGCAGATTATGATTTATGGGCGTTTTTTGCCCAGTTTATCCTTCTAATACTTATGTTTATCGGCAGTATGGGTGGATCAACCGGTGGGGGGATGAAGATTGTTCGAGTGATGCTGATTCTAAAATATGCAGCGTTGGAAACCCGAAGGATGCTTCATGCTAAAGCAATTATCCCGATTAGGATCGGGGAAAAATATATCAGTGGAGATGTTATTCGAAACACACTTGGATTTTTTCTTTTTTATATCTTTATTTTTGTATTTACCTCATTTTTTTTAACGACTTTAAATATCGATCTTAAATCCTCAATGGGTGTTGCAGCATCTGCCTTGGGAAACATCGGTCCGGCGTTGGGACAATTTGGTCCAACCAATAATTATGCATTGATGCCGGATGTTGGTAAATGGCTCCTCACTTTTTGTATGTTGTTGGGCAGACTTGAGATATTTACTGTGGTGGTTCTCTTCAGCAGGACTTTTAGAAGATAGAATAACTTTCAGTCCATGATACAAATGAAAACCTGATGAAGTATATTCAAATAGAAATTAAAGAACATATTGCAACGATTACAATTGATCGGCAACATGCTCTGAACTCATTAAATTCTGAAGTCATTGCAGAAATGAAAGAGTCATTTGAAACCTGTATAAGTGATTCAAATGTTGGGGTGATTTTACTAACGGGCGCTGGTGAAAAAGCTTTTATTGCCGGAGCGGATATCAAATCAATGCAAAAAATGGGAAAAATTGAAGCATTGATGTTTGGAAAGAGGGGACAGGATTTAACCCGAATTATTGAACATTCACCAAAACCTGTAATAGCAGCCGTAAATGGTTTTGCTCTCGGCGGAGGATGTGAAATCGGGTTAGCCTGCCATATTCGTATCGCCAGCGAAAATGCCAAATTTGCTCAGCCTGAAGTTCAATTAGGGCTTATTCCCGGTTGGGGCGGGACCCAAAGATTACCCAGGCTGGTAGGGCAGGGAAAAGCTGTGGAAATTATCACAGGAGGTGAGATGATCTCAGCGAAGGAAGCTCTGGATATTGGGCTGGTGAATCATGTGGTTCCATTAGATAAATTATTAGATAAATCCCGGCAGGTTGCTCAATCCATCTTGAAAAATGGACCGGAAGCAATTCGTATGGCTTTAGTGTGCATTAACCAAGGAATGAACATGACGTTGGATCAGGGATTGGACTTGGAAGTCAAAGCATTCAGTGATCTTTTCGGGACAGGTGAAACGAAGGAAGGTCTTGCTGCTTTTGTAAATAAAAGGAAACCAAATTTCCGTAATTAATTGAAGAATAGTCTTATTGAGAAACATTTGAAAAACCCTGAAAATAACTTTTATGGAATTGTCACCCTGGGTTTATCGAAGGGTTTATTCAGCGTGGAGATGTCATCATATTTCGATGGACTCAATATCACAATCATTGGTTTTTCAAAGCTTTCATTGAAATAACAAAATATCCAAATTGAATTGAAGATATTAGGAATAGAACACATAGGTATCGCTACAGAAAGCATAGATAAAATTGCACCGTTTTGGAAACAGGTGCTGAAGCTAAACCATACACACAGGGAAACAGTTGACAAGGAGGGAGTGATCACTGATATTTATGATACAGGCAGGGGAAAGGTGGAACTATTGGAGAAAATTGGTCAGGAATCGTCCATCGCAAAATTTCTTGAAAAACGAGGACAGGGTATACATCACCTCTGTTTTGAAGTAGACAATATTGAGGAAGCTATAACTGAACTAAAGCAGGCAAAAATCCGTTTGGTGAATGAGATTCCAACGAAAGGAGCAGAGCAAAACCTGGTAGTTTTTATCCATCCTGAAAGCACGGGTGGTGTTCTTGTGGAATTAGCGCAGAAACCAAAATAAAAGGGAAAGGAAACCGAACGATTTATTTCTTAGCTGACAATGCTTCTGTATATTTTTTTCCTGACTTTACGAATTCGATTGCCTTTACAATATTTTCAGAAGCATTGTCTTTAGTCAGATATCCAGATGCACCAGCTTGAAACATTTTATTTGGATAATGTTCTTCTGCGTGCATACTTAGAATTAACACTGGTAATTTCGGTTTGATTGCTTTTACTTCCTTCAAGATTTTATACCCGCTTTTCCCAGGTAAGGAAATATCCAATATCATCAGGTCAAAGTGGCTGGATTGAATCTGTTTTAGAGCCAACTCTCCGTTTGGAGCTTCATCTTTTACCTTTAGGTTCGATTGCTCATTGATGATTCGTTTTAAACCCTCTCTTACAATGGGATGATCATCAACAATTAATATTTCAGTTTGAACGTTATTATTATTTTTCAACTATTTGCTGAATCCTTCTCTTGCATGGTTTTGACTTATTTTTGAATTTTTTCCAGTGAAATCAATTTGGAATAAAAAAAGTGAATAGTTCATCCACTTTTAAAATGATTATACTAAAAAGTTATTTTAGTATTGCTCTAAAATATGGTAATTAACTTTTAATCAATACTATCAGGGATAATATGATTTTTATGTAAGCATTCCCCCTGCAAAATTTACTATATGTTAATTTTTCACTAATTTATTGCTGATCGCATAAAATGTTAAATCTGCATTTGTCCTCATTCTCATTTTTTCTAATATTCGGGCCCGGTAAGTACTAATAGTTTTATCACTCAGGGATAGTTCTTTTGAAATTTCAGTTACTGTTTTCCCTGTGCCAATCATGCACAGCACTTGGAACTCTCTATCAGAAAGAAGTTCATGAGGCTCTTTATCAGCATCTTTTTCAATAAATTCTGCTAAAATATTCGCAACAACCGGGCTGATATACTTATGTCCATCGTGAATTGTTCGAATTGCGTTTACCAATTCATCAAATGCGCTGTCTTTTTTCAGGTATCCTGATGCACCGGCTTTAAGCAAACGCCTGGCATACTGATCCTCAGAATGCATGCTTAAGATCAATACTGGTAATTGAGGATTGCTTTTCTTTATTTCTTTCAGGATTTCTAGACCACTTCTCCCCGGCAGAGAAATATCTAAAATGACCAGATCAAATTTATTTTTCCATACCTGATCTAAAGCTTCCTGTCCATTATTTGCTTCACCGGTTACTCCCATACCAGATGTATTTTCAATAATCTTTTTAAGTCCTTCGCGGAAAATAGCGTGATCATCAACAAGCAGTATATAGATCATATTACTTCAGCTTTTCTTGGAATTTTTAAATGAATTGTTGTCCCTGCTTTCTTTTTACTGGTAATGTCAATAGTGGCATCCATAGAGTATGCTCTTTCCTGCATTCCCAGTAATCCAAAAGAATGTCCACCCTTATTCTTGTCTTGAGAAAACCCTTTCCCATCATCAGAAATTGTCATTTGAATATTTTCAGGTGTTTTTATTATGGATATTTCAACCTCCTTTGCAGCAGCATGGCGCATGATATTTGTAAGTGATTCCTGAATAATACGAAAAATAGATCGTGTATCCTCTTTATTTAATTCCAAAGTTTCATTTGGAATATGTAGCTTACAGTTTATTTTAGAACGCTCTTCAAATTCTTTTACCTGCCATTCAACCGCAGCGCGTAATCCTAAATCTTCTAATATGGCCGGATGTAACTTGGAACTGATTTCTCGCACAGATTGAATAGTTTTATCAATTTGCTCTTTCAAGGAATCAATTTGATTCCCAACGTCAGGATTATTATTTGTGAGTGTTTTACCCAGCCATGAGAGATCCAATTTCATACTGGTAAGTTCTTGTCCTAACACGTCATGAATCTCGCGGGAAATAAATGCACGTTCTTCTTCTTGTATATTTTGCAGGTATTTCGTGAGTCTACGCAGTTGCATTCTGGAATAATTTAATTTTTCTTCTGATTTTTTGCGTTCAGAAATGTCATCTATTATGATCATTTTCCCTAAAAACAGTCCTCCTTGCCGTATAACCGTGTTGGAAATTGAAACTATTTTTTTCTCTCCCCCTTTTGTTTGGGTTTCGAAATTTTTATAGTTTTTATTGGAATCATAGTCCAGAAATAATTCAGATGTATCCATACCAAGAATGGTTTTTTTATCTATGCCAAATAAATCAACTGCTGAGTTATTGGTATGGATTACATTTTCAGAGGGACTAATAATCAAGACAGCCTGGGGAGAGTGTTCGAACAGTTCCCCTGTAACTTCCTGAATGGGGGTGGCAAGAAAGTTAAATTTCACAAGTGCAGGAAGCACAAACAACGCTTGTAGACCAGTCAATGAGGAGGTTAAAAAATACCACTCCTGAACTTTAAACACTACCGGGAGACTAATACCAATAATTAACCCCAGTCCCAAACTGATTACCACACCCAGGACCATTAAAGATAATTGTCTTCTCAGTAAGCTGTCTTTCTGAGATCGCTTAAAATCTTGAAATAAAAGGACAGCCCCGTAAATAAAAGGTAAGATTATGACCAGCATTGAAGTGGGTACATACAAAACCCCATAATTAATTATCATTTGGGATCCAAGACTGATCAGGATTGACACAATTGCAGAGCTAAAAAATATTCTATAAATAAGGTCTTTTTCTTTTTGCAACCAATGATAAATAAAATTCAAAAAGAGGAATCCAATGGGTATCCAGGAAACAGATGTAAGCTTATCAAACCAGGAGGGTGCATTCCCGGGGAAATTAACGAATTCAATCATGTCGAGCGCAACCCATACATTTGCCGATAAAAGGAAATAGATATAGGCCCGGTTTACAGGTCCTTTCCAGTTTTGGGCAAAAACATAGGTAATGGTTATGAGGTTAACCATAAACACCATAACTGGTATGGTAAATGAAATTGTCATTATGCTTTTATTTCTAAAATATACTTGGTGAAATATGAATTATTTGAGAATGTATTTTTATTAATCCTTGTCGTGTAATTCATTAAATTCAAAAAAGCAATCTTTCGGAATAATTGAATAGATTTTAATCACATGTCCCTGTCTTTAAGTTTAATTTACAAATAAAATGAATAGGAATAATATATTCAAAATAAGAGTTCAGGTTATGAGGTTTCCAGGGGATTCGAAAAAATTAATTGTCTGGGTCAAAGTATGTTCACCTTTCTTCTTTCCTCAGATTTCTAAATTTCTCAATTTTTCCTATAGAAAATGGATATTACATCGAAAATAAAGAAAATTCCCACTGAACCGGGAGTCTATCTATTTAAAAATAAACAGGATAACCTGATTTATATCGGGAAGGCCAAAAATCTCCGAAACCGGGTCCGGTCATATTTCCAGAAAAATAAGTACCAGACTCCGAAAAACCAGTCCATGATTAAGCGGATTGCAGACTTGGAATGGATCGTAGTTGCCAGTGAGGTGGAAGCGCTTTTCACGGAAGCCAGCTTAATTAAACAGCACAAACCGAAATATAATATTGACCTGAAAGACGACAAATCCTATCCCTTTATCCGGATCACGAACGAACCTTACCCGCAGGTATTCTTAACCAGGGATATTGTGAAAGACGGTTCAAAATATTTTGGTCCCTACACAGATATACGCTATCTGCGTCAAATCTTAAAAATGCTTCATAAAGTTTATCAGATCCGAAGCTGCAGCTTTTTTATGGATGACAAAATTGTTCGACAGAAAAAGATATCATTGTGCCTGGATTACCATATCAAAAAATGCGAAGGCCCCTGCCAGGGATTGGTAAGCAGGGAGGAATACAACCGGATGATCAAACACGTTATTCAGTTCCTTCATGGACAGACACAGGAGACCGAAAACTATCTCAGGGATAGGATGGAAGCAGCAGCTGTTTCATTGCGTTATGAGGATGCCGGGCGATTCCGGGATCAATTAAAGGCTGTAAAAAGTTTCAAGGAACGGCAGCGAAAATTAACAGCAAAATTTGAAAATAGGGATGTGTTTGCACTTGCACGGGAGAATGAACTTGGTTTTATGGTCATTGTGCGGATCCGCCAGGGGCGTTTGTTCAGCAGGGAGAAAATTCCTTTGATGTCTCAGGATGATGACAATGAAGTTTTTCGGTTTGTCATAGGAAGGTTTTATCTTGACAGTGATTTTATTCCAAAGGAAATTTCTCTTCCAATTACACCTAATGATGAAGGAGGGCTGCTTGTATGGTTACGGCAAAAACGCCAGGGCGCTGTTCATTTTACATATCCACAGCGTGGAGAAAAAGCAAAAGAAATACGGATTGTATTCCAAAATGCCAAACTGCTGTTAGGTGAATGGATACTGGAACGAAAAAAACGGATGGAATATGTTCCCAATTCCTTAAAACAACTTCAGGATGATCTGCACCTGAAAGCGCCACCAAGACATATTGAAGCGTTTGATATCTCTCATTTGGGAGGTACCAACACGGTGGGATCCATGGTTTGTTTTATTGATGGAAAGTCCCGTAGAAATTTGTACCGGAAATTCAATGTTAAAACAGTGGTGGGAATTGATGATTTTGCGGCCATGCGTGAAGTTGTGTTTCGCCGCTATAAGCGTGTCCAAAAAGAAAAAGGAAAGCTCCCTGATCTTATATTGGTTGATGGAGGGAAGGGGCAGCTTTCCATGGCGGTTTCCGCTTTGAGGGAACTGGGTTTGGATTATATTGCTGTTGCGGGGTTAGCAAAACGATTGGAGGAGGTATTTTTGCCGGGGTATTCTGAATCCCAGACAATTTCAAAACAATCAGCAGGATTAATATATCTCCGGAAGATTCGGGATGAAGCTCACCGGTTTGCTATTGATTTTCAGCGCCAGAAACGCACCCGAAGCATAACCGACTCAATATTTAAATCAATTCCAGGTATAGGTCCAAAGCGCATGAAAACACTATTTATTGAATTTCCTGATATGAAAGGTATAGCAAAAAGTAATTATAAAATTGTTTCAGAAAAGGTTCGGATACCGAAGAAAACCGCAAAAGAAGTAATTAAGGTGGCGCGAGGTTTTATTGATGATGATTAGGAGAATCAGCTTGATTTAATTTCCCTGAGTTTCTCTTTTCTCAGATGAAGTTTTTCTTCCTCTCTTTTAACCCGGAGTACCTTTTCCAATATATTATTTTTAAGTTCTTGGATTGTATTTTGCAGTTCTTTATTGTTACCCTTTTTTTGAATACTCTTATCTAATTCAGTTAATTGGCTCTCCAAAGATAATTTTTCCTGTTCTAAATGGTTTTGCTCTTGGTTAACTAATTTTTCCAGTTCGGAGTGAATGACCTGGATCATTTTTTCGAATTCCTCCGGATCGAACAAACGAGTAAGAAAAACAATCTTTCCTTCAGTATTTATGATGACGTTTCGGGTAACACCACTCCCTTTGTGGGAAAATAATCCGAATATATCGGCATCAGGATCCAACGCCAGGGGATACGAGATCTGAGTCTCCTTTGCAAATTGACGAACCGTTTTTACCGGTTCATCTCTGTCAATCCCAATGACCACCAATCCCAGGTTTTTGTATACTCTCCAGATCTCTTTTTCAATATGGGGCATTTCTTTTCTGCATACTGAACACCAGCTGGCAGTGAATTGAAGCATAACAACATTTCCTCTCAAATCATTCATCGTTGTCTGGGTGCCATCTGTAAACTCCAATCCAAATTTTGGAACAGAATCTCCAATCGAAACAATGTATCCACGTTCATCTGCAATTTGGCCGAAGCTGGCAGAGATCATTAAAATTTCCAAGACGATGAATGTAAAGATGATTCGACTCATTTTTGAGTGATAATTATTTTGAGAATCCCTGTTTCTCCATCCATTCATCGGAAACAAATTTTCCTAAATAATTCCGGATTCCATCCGCCAGTATCATCAGGCAATTCTGGTCTTTATTTAACCTCTGTGCAGTTTGGAGAGCTGCCCACGCAACCGAACCGCTGGA
>CAJXJG010000011.1 GCA_913054425.1 uncultured Fidelibacterota bacterium | reverse complement strand
CAGTTGAAGTTTTTCTTCTCAGAGAACTGGAAAATAATCTTTGGGAAGCGATGGTCAAGCCAGCGCGGAAGGTTCGTATTGGAAATAAATTGGTTTTTACACCTAAAATTTATTGTGATGTTATCGATAATACTATTTCTGGAGGAAGGGTTGTCCGGTTTGAATATGAAGAGGGGAAAAACATTCATGAGATTATAGAAAAAATTGGCACACCACCTCTGCCCCCATATATTAAACGACCTATAGAGTACAAGGATAAACAGCGTTATCAAACAGTTTTTGCAGAGAAGCGGGGATCGGTTGCTGCTCCAACCGCTGGTCTTCACTTTACAAAAAGATTGTTAGATAAGCTAAAAACAAAAGGAGTCAAGATTGGTTTTGTTACACTTCATATTGGTGTTGGAACCTTTCGTTCTGTTCAGGTTGAAGATTTAAACCGCCATCAAATGGACTCTGAATATTTTGAACTGTCTCCTGCTGTAGCACTTGCTATCAATGAAGCGAAGAAAAAACGTCGAAAAGTTATTGTGGTTGGTACATCGACAGCTCGCGCAATTGAAACAGTCGTGGTTTCGGGATTTCAGGTTTCCCCGAAACGCGGCTGGACAGACAAATTTATTTATCCACCTTATAAGTTTAAGATGGCTGATGGATTGGTGACAAATTTCCATTTACCCAAGAGCACGCTTATGATGATGTCATCAGCCTTTGCTGGACATGACTTTATTCTTAAAGCCTATCGAGAGGCCAAAAAACATGATTATCGTTTTTTGAGTTATGGCGATGCAATGTTAATTATATAATATTCGGGGGTTCCTAATGGTTCTAATTTTCTGTAATGATATCTGAGAGGAAATCCAATAATTTAATTGCAGGAGCAGTGATCCCAGCGGCAGGGAAAGGCAGTAGATTTGGTGAAAAAAAGCAGTTCAAATTATTAAGGAGAAGCTCCCTGCTTAGTCATGCGTTAACCCCTTTTTTACAATCAGACCTTATTTATGAAATTGTAGTTGTTGTTCCTGGGGGGCGAGTTAAGGAGATTGAAAAACAAGTAAATTCAATACCTAAAACGAAAAATATAAGTGTCATTTCTGGTGGAGAAAGAAGGCAGGATTCAGTTTCTAATGGAGTAAAAGCCCTCACGAACGAGTGTAAGCTGGTATGTATTCATGACGCTGTTCGTCCTTTTGTAACGAAAGATATGATTAATGATACAATAAAAAGATGTGATGAATATGACGGCGCAATTATAGCAACTAAGGTGAAGGATACGATAAAAAGGGTAAAGAATAACAGGATTAAAGAGACAATAAACCGTGGTGAAATTTGGCAGGCACAAACGCCACAATCTTTTCAAAGAGAAAAACTTGAAGAGGCGCTTAAATCTGCTGATGCTGATGGAGTTACTGGTACAGATGAAGCCTTTTTGTTAGAGCGGATTGGATATTGTGTTTCAATTGTAGAAGGGACCTCAGAAAATATAAAAATAACAACACCGGCAGATTGGGTCATTGCAGAGGCAATTTGGAAAGAACGATATGGTTAAAATGGGCATAGGATATGATATTCACCCTTTAAAAAAGGGAAGCCATCTTGTTGTTGGAGGGACCAAAATATTAGGGGAATTCAGTTCTGACGGGCACTCAGATGGAGATGCATTGATTCATGCTATTATAGACGCAATTCTGGGTGCCGCCAATCTTGGGGATATCGGACAATTTTTTCCCAGCGATAACAATAAATGGAAAGGGATGGATAGTACATATTTTTTATCAATTACATTAGAAAAAGTTCTTTCTGCGGGTTATAAACTGGAACATGTCGATACAGTAGTGATACTTCAAAAACCAAAAATTGGACAGTTTATTCCTGGAATGCAGCTTAAGCTTGCCAAGGCCCTTCAAACGGACAAAGAAAACATCTCCATCAAGGCAACAACCACTGATCATCTTGGGTTTATTGGTGAAAGCAAAGGCTGGGGTGCCCTGGCTATTGCATCTTTATCAAAGTTGGAATGATAACGTGAACAGATTAATCCTTCGGTCTTTTGCTAAAGTTAATATAGGATTGAAAATCCTCGAAAGACGACCCGATGGATATCATAACATTCATACAATATTTCAGGAATTAGATTTTCACGATAAAATAATTCTCTCTTTACAGGCTGATGGATGTTCTTTAACAGTTGATAAGTCTGGAATACCTGATGATGAAACTAATAGTTGTGCTATAGCATATAAAATAATAAAGAGTCACTTCCCGAATGTTGGGGGAATAAAAATTCAAATTGAAAAATTAATTCCTCCCGGCTCTGGTCTTGGAGGGGGTTCCAGTAATGCAGCTACAGTATTAAAAGGGCTGAATAAATTGTATCATTTGGCTCTGGATAATAAAATTCTCGAAACAATTTCAACTGAGATTGGTGCTGATGTTCCGTTTTTTATTAGTGGGAAAACTCAGGTTGGTGATGGCGTCGGTAATGAATTGGAACCAATTGAATTGGTTACTGGTACATATCTTTTGATTATTCCAAATATTTTTATTAATACTAAATGGGCATATGGAAAAATAAAAAATCATTTGAACTGTTCTGATCAAAGACCTAACTTCGCCAGCTTTTTAAAGGAAGGTAATTTGTCCTTTAAGTTCATTCAAAATGATTTTGAAAAAATAGTTATTCCAGCATATCCAGAAATTGGCAGTATCAAGGATAAGCTTTCGGAGAGAGGTGCTAAATTTACCAGTTTGTCGGGCAGTGGTTCGACTGTGTTTGGAATTTTTGACGAAGAAGCAGACGCACAAACAGCCCAGTCTTACTTTCAATCTCGATATCAAACCGTTCTCACCCTTCCGATAAATCACTGAATAATAATTTAGATAGAATTTATTGTTTTTATTTTGGCTAATACAATTTTTAACACAATAAATATTGTGGGGAGTCGTCTAACGGCAGGACACCGGGTTTTGGTCCCGGCGGTTGGGGTTCGATTCCCTACTCCCCAGCAATTATGCAGAAAAAATTAAACGATTTAAAGGTTTTTTCAGGACGAAGTAATCCTGGTCTTGCTGCTCGTATTACAGCGTATCTTGAAATTCCCTTGGGTCAAGTGACTATCAAAAACTTTTCAGATGGTGAACTCTGGATTAAATACGAGGAGAATATCCGGGGTAAGGATGTTTTTATAATACAATCTACCAACAGTCCCGCTGAAAATATTATTGAATTGACTCTTCTTGTGGATGCGGCAGTGAGAGCGTCAGCAAAACGAGTGACTGTTGTTGTTCCATATTTTGGTTACGGCCGTCAAGACAGGAAAGACACTCCGCGAGTGCCAATTTCTTCACGGGTGATGGTAGATATTTTTACGGCAACAGGAGCAGGCAGGATAATTAGTATGGACCTTCATTCAACTCAAATCCAAGGATTTGCCTCTATACCATTTGATCATTTGTATAGCCGGATGGTTTTATTAGATGAGATTAAAAATCTTGAGCTAATTCCAGAGGAGTCTGTCGTTTTATCTCCGGATGTTGGTTCAGTGAAAATTAGTCAAGCTTATGCAAAACGGCTTGGAATGCATTTTGCTCTAATCGATAAGCGGAGATATGCCCCCAACAAAGCGGAAGTTGTTAATCTCGTTGGTGACTTAGAAAACAAGGATGTTATAATCATTGACGATATGATTGATACAGCAGGCACAACGGTAAATGCTGCGGAAAAGGCTATTGAAAACGGCGCGCGTTCTGTTATTGGAGTTGCAGCCCATGCTCTTTTGTCAGGAAAAGCAATAGAAAGATTGGAAAAATCACCGATAAAACAATTTATTTTTACAGATACAGTTTTTGTACCTGAGGAAAAAAGGCTCCCCAACATGCGTTTTGTAACAGTTTCGGGTGTTTTTGGCGAAGCAATTCGCAGGATTTATGAAGGAGAGTCTGTAAGTGCTCTTTTTAATTTTTAATAAGGAGTTTATAAAATGACACCGCAATATAAATACTTAGAAACAATAAAAAGAACGACCGTTGGCTCTAAAGGAGCAAAGGTTCTGAGACAAGAAGGAAAAATTCCAGGTATTTTCTATTATAAAGGCGAAGAGAGTATAAATCTTTCTTTTGATAGAAAAACATTTTTGAAATCTCTTCATTCGGGCGGCCATATCTTCGAGTTGGAACTGGATGGAAACAAACAGTATGCAATGATAAAAGAAGTTCAATACCACCCAATAACTGATGAAATTATTCATATTGATCTAATGCGTGTAAGACGAGAGGAAAAAATCACTATTTCAGTGCCAATAACTTTTGTTGGGGAATCAATCGGGGTAAATGAAGGTGGGGTTATGATGCAGAGTCTTACTTCTCTTGAAGTCAGTTGCCTTCCTGAAAATGTTCCTGAACAAGTAACAATAGACATCACAGAGCTTGAAATGAGCAGTAGCTTAACTGTTGCAGATATTTCTGTTTCAAAAGAACTGGATATTTTAACATTAATTGATTTGACAGTTGTAAGTGTTCAGCCACCCAAAGAAGAGGAAGAGCCTGTTGTTGAGGTTGAAGAAGAAGTATTACTGGACGAAGAAGGTGTTCCAATTGAAGCAGGTGAGGCCGAAGACGACGAAAAGCCTGCTGCTGAAGGTGATGATGCATCACAGGGCAAAAAAGCGGCTTCTGAATAATGACTGTCCTCGTGGGTTTAGGAAACCCCGGCAGGAAATATTCAGCGACGAGGCACAATTTCGGTTTCTGGGTTTTAGATAGGTTTGCCAAAAAACGATCTTTGAATTTTCAAGCAGGAAAAAGCGATTATTTACTGGCAAAATCCAGCGACATTGTTCTTGTAAAACCGACCACCTATATGAACAGCAGTGGCGTGGCAGTAGCGGACTATTGTAGGTATTTCCAGAACACCCCGGAGGAATTGCTGGTGGTTTATGATGATATTGATCTTCCCCTGGGAACTTTGCGGTTTAGGTCTAATGGAGGATCCGGAGGTCATAAGGGGGTGGAATCCATTATCTACCAACTGGAATCGGACTATTTTAATCGCTTGCGTATGGGAATTGCCTCTGAAAATAAGATGGGGCCGTCTGAACGATATGTGCTGTCTCCGTTTCCAAAGGACTGGAAAGAAAAAGTTAATGAAATGATTGAAAGAGCATGTGATGGAATAGATTATTTTCTTACACATGACATAAAAGAAACAATGAACCAATTTAATGAAAAAAAATAAACAGGAAGGGATTTAATGAATGGTCTGTATTATGTGATTGGTGCTGGTGTGGTAGCCATGCTGTATGCATTTTGGAAGACAAGCTGGATTAACCACCAGGATGAAGGATCCGACCGAATGAAGCAAATTGGCGCTAACATAGCTGAGGGGGCTATGGCCTTCCTAAAAGCCGAATATAGAATTTTAGGTGTTTTTGTGTTGTCTGTTGCGGTAGTACTATTTGTAGGGTATTCATTTAAAGGTGACGGGACCGAGCTGATAGCTGTATCATTTATTGTGGGTGCATTTGCAAGCGGTTTAGCCGGTTTCCTTGGTATGAGAGTGGCTACCAGAGCAAACATTCGAACAACAAATGCCGCCCAGAGGGGATTGGCTCCCGCATTGAAAGTGGCTTTTACGGGCGGTTCAGTTATGGGGTTAAGCGTTGTTGGGCTTGGTGTTCTTGGATTAGGGATTTTATACACAATATATTCTTATCAGTATGGAGTCTCTAATGAAACTGAATTGAGGCGCGTATTAGATATTCTTACTGGTTTTTCTTTAGGTGCTTCTTCCATTGCTTTGTTTGCCCGTGTGGGTGGAGGTATTTACACTAAAGCCGCTGATATTGGTGCTGATTTGGTAGGAAAAGTGGAAGCGGGGATTCCGGAAGACCATCCATTAAATCCGGCCACCATCGCTGATAATGTGGGTGATAATGTGGGCGATGTTGCTGGTATGGGTGCCGACCTTTTTGAATCCTATGTGGGGTCAATTATTGGTTCTATGGTATTAGGAGCAGTTATGGGATTAAATTTTGTATTACTACCTTTATACATTGCAGCAGCCGGAATTTTAGTTTCAATTCTGGGGACATTTATGGTATCAGTGAAAGAAGGCGGTGATCCTCAAAAAGCTCTGAATAAAGGAGAGTTTGGAAGTTCCTTTATTATGATTGCAGTTATCTATTTTTTGATTCAACACATTCTCCCCTCCGAATTTGTACAGGGCGGGTATTCATTCACAAGTATGGGTGTCTTCTGGGCAACTGTAATAGGCTTGTCAGCCGGATTGGGAATAGGACTTGTCACAGAACATTATACAGGAACCGGATCATCTCCCGTACTATCAATTACTAAACAATCTCTAACGGGGCCCGCTACAAATATTATTGCAGGCCTGGGTGTAGGTATGCAATCCACTGCAATACCCATACTAATTTTGGCTGCTGCGATAATTGGTGCCCACCATTTTGCAGGCTTATATGGTATCGCTCTGGCAGCTTTGGGTATGCTGGCCAATACCGGTATTCAGCTTGCGGTTGATGCTTATGGACCTATCTCAGATAATGCCGGTGGTATTGCAGAAATGGCTGAACTGCCATCTGAAGTCCGTAGCCGTACGGATAAACTTGATGCCGTTGGCAACACCACTGCCGCTATTGGTAAGGGCTTTGCCATTGGTTCTGCTGCATTAACAGCGCTTGCCCTGTTTGCTGCCTTCATGATGCAAAGTGGAATTTCCAGTATTGATATTTCAAATCCAACGGTAATGGCCGGCCTGTTTGTTGGAGGAATGCTGCCGTTTTTATTTTCATCTATGGCAATGGGCGCAGTGGGTCGGGCAGCCATGGCTATGATTGAAGAAGTACGCCGTCAATTTAGAGAAATTCCTGAACTGAAGGCAGCTTTGGAAGTTTTGGCCAAAGGAGATAAATCAAATTGGTCCGAAGAGGATAATTCTACTTATGAAATTGGATTAACAAAAGCTGAACATGGCCGTTGCGTAGAGATTTCAACCCAATCTGCTATTAAAGAAATGGTGTTGCCGGGCATATTAGCTATTTCTTCACCAGTTTTGGTTGGGTTTATATTCGGTCCAGAAACATTAGGCGGTCTTTTG
Source organism: uncultured Fidelibacterota bacterium (assembly GCA_913054425.1). GTDB lineage: Bacteria > Fidelibacterota > Marinisomatia > Marinisomatales > UBA8229 > UBA8229. The sequence continues at coordinate 13,101 of CAJXJG010000011.1, read as the reverse complement.
GCAGGTGTTACTGTATGCGGCGTGCTTATGGCGATCTTTCAATCCAATGCCGGAGGTGCTTGGGATAATGCTAAGAAAATGATTGAGGAAGGCGTGAAAGTAAACGGGGAAATCTTACAGAAAGGATCTGATGCACATAAGGCTGCGGTTGTGGGCGATACAGTAGGTGATCCCTTTAAGGATACCTCTGGACCTTCCCTGAATATTTTAATTAAATTAATGTCAGTTGTATCATTGGTGATTGCACCCCTGATTGCTGTCATTTGACTTTAGGAGTTATAACATGAGGTATTACGAAACACTTTATATTGCTAATCCCAATTACGAACAGGACCGTTTAGTTCAACTAATGAAAAATGTGGCTAATGAATTAGATGGGAAAAAGGTGTCGATTATTAATCACTATATATGGAGTAAAAAACGACTCGCTTATTTAATCCAAAAGTATAAATATGGTACGTTTATTATCCTGCATTTTGAAGCTGAAAAATTTAATTTTCTAAAAGGTTTTGAAACGTTTTTGAAATTGGATAAATCTATTATACGACATCAAACAGTGTTGCTGGATAAAAAACCCGACAAATATGATGGAAAAACGGAAGAAAAACCCAGGGCTGCGGAAAGGGTTGAAAAAGAGCAAGAGGATACATCAGAGACAATTGAGAGTTCCGAAGAAAAAATGGAGCCTGAAGTGCTTAAATCTGAAGAAGAGTTAAAAACAGAATAAAGGGGAAGTTATGGCATTTATTACAAAAAGGAAGTTTTGCTATTTTAAAGAAAATGGGATTACAGATATTGATTATAAGGATACTAGACTGTTGCGGCGATTTGTCACTGAACAGGGGAAAATCAGGCCGCGAAGGGTAACAGGTTCTAGTGCAAGAATGCACCGTAAATTGGTTAGAGCAATCAAACGAGCGCGGAATATTGCTTTAATGCCTTTTGTTAATACCGAACAGGAAGGTTCGTAATGGATGTAATTTTACTTAAGGATTTTGAAGGGCTTGGCTCTGAGGGTGATATTATAAATGTAAAACCCGGGTTTGCAAGGAATTATCTTGTCCCGCGAGGATTTGCTTTGCGTGCTTCGAAAAGAAATATGGCTGTGATTGAGGAAAAAAAACATATTAGGGAAGCACAAGAGAGTAGGGTTGAAAAAGCAAACAAAATTCTTGCTGAAAAACTTACAAAGACTACCCTTACAATTGAAGTTCAGGTAGGTGAAGAGGAACGTATATTCGGTTCTGTAACTTCACAGGACATTCAAGGATCATTAGAGGACAAGGGAATATCTATAGATCGCAGTGCAATTATGATGGAGGAGCCTATTAAAGCCCTAGGGATTTTTAATATACCGGTGAAGATTACAGCAGGACTTGAAGCTGAGTTAAAAGTCTACGTTATTAAAGCATAATTTTTTCAGATTTTTTATATTCTTTCAGGAATCTATTATTAAATCCTGACCTGATTATTGTGTGAGTTTCGCCATCAGTATTTTTTACTAGAATTTTGTATAGACCTGTTTTCCTCGGTAATTTTTTACATACCACAAACTATATTTTGCAATAGTCTTTCCCTTTCGCATAGATTTGAATTGACGAAGTGGTAGAATCTCATCAAAATAACGGTTTAGGTTGGTTGGAAAATTTTCGCCTTTGGTAAGATAAAGGTAATGACCACCAATAAGCTTTTCATCCGGGTAAAGAAATGAGTATAGTGTTTCATGATAACCGATAGAAAGACAAGTTGCTTCCAGTTCTGGTTTTATATATAGGTTTACCATAGATGGAATCTGGTAATTATTAGCAATAATCCGATGGTTTTTATATTTTGATGCTGCTGTAAGGTAATTTCGCAATTCGTTTGGAAATGAGGAAAAAACATGATAACGATTGGTAATGTCTGATTTTCCTTTGAGTGGTAACAGGGGATAAAAGGTTTGAGCAGTAACCAGCACTACGAGGAAAATGGAGTAAATTATATGAATTGTAAAAATTTTACTTACTTTGTCAGGAAATTTACCCATTTTAATGGCAAAAAGTAAAATCCCCCCTAAAAATGCTGGTGCAGGCCAATTCAGTTCAAACCGGGAAAATAAAGAATGAATCAAAAAATAAATGAGTGGAATAGCAGCAGTAAGAGCAAAATATATATGAGCAGGCTCTGCTTTGTTCTCTGATTTTCTTTTATTAATCAGCACTTTAAAAGGGAGAAAAAGACAGGCAGCGAATAATAGGGGTCCCAAAAGGATTCCTAATCCAGCCCACAACTCAAGAAATGTTTTTATGGATCCACCCTTTGAAATATGAGCCCCCTGGTATCGGACAAATGTCCAATCATTCTGAAAGTTCCAGATAATGAAAGGTAATAATATTATAAAAGCCAGGATAAAAGATAGATAAAAGTATTTTTGCTTGAGTATTTTACGGTATGGTTTCATAAGAACAGGGAAAAGTAAAATTCCCAAAGCTGGAAATAGGGCTGATATTTTAGATAACAGGCCAAATCCAAGGCAAATCCCTGCGGGAAGAAACCAGGCTTTGTTATGAAAAAATGCTATATAGTAAAACATAATGAAAAGCATAGAGAAAAATACTAAGGGTGCATCAGGCGTCATTACTACTCCGTTTGAATGGAACAGTACATTTGTGAGCACAGTTAGGGACATAATCGCTCCGGTGGTTTGATTAAAATATTTTCTACCAAAAATATATAAGAAGTAACTTAAGGAGGTAAGCAGCATTACACTTCCCACCCGGATTCCAAAACCATTTTCCCCGAAAAATATAGTGAAAAATTTTATTATGAAGGCGATGAGTGGTCCATGATCAATGTATCCCCATGCTAAATGGCGGGAATAAAGGTAGTAATATGCTTCATCATCAACTACCATGGTAGTTGAGATAAATCCCAACCTTAAGAATAAAAGTCCTACGGAAATTATTTTTAGTGATTTAAATAGTCGGTTATCCATTGTAATATGTTTAAAATTTACAAATAGCCAAACCAGGTTTATTGCACGAATTTATTCTTTAGCTTTTTATTGCCTAGAGACAAATCTACCTTTTATCTTTCATGATTATGTTTGTTGATGTTGCTTTCCCAATCTCCAGTTATAAGGTGTTTACCTATAAAGTATCGCCAGCTTTGGCTGAAAAAGCGACTGTTGGTGTCAGAGTAAATGCTCCTTTTGGAAGAAGAAATGTTAAGGGGATTGTGATTGCCGTGTATAAAACCAATCCATTTAAGGGAAAACTTCGTGAGATTAAGTCATATGTAGATGATGAGCCAATTCTGGATAAACCATTATGGAAACTTATTGTCTGGATGAGCGATTATTACCTTACCCCAATTGGCCAGGTTGCAAAAACAGTGCTTCCTTCAAAATTATCCACTCGGTATAATCCTTCTGTGCTTTGGATGGTTCGTATTTTATCTAAAGGGGATAATGCGAATTTGGACAATCTGGGTAAAAATGCTCCAACCCAAGCTAAAGTATTAGCTCAATTAAAAACTTATGAAGATGTTATTCAAGTATCAGAGCTGAGGAGCCTTGCCAGGAACCCCCTGGGGGTTTGTCAAAGACTAGAGGAGAAAGGATTGGTTAAATTACTTAAAGAAACCAGGACACCGAATGTAACCGGCTTCACATTTGATCCTATTTCAAAGCAGATTTATTTTACAAAACAACAGCGTGAGGTATTACATAAACTTTCATCAATGTTAAATCCGAAAAAGTTTTCTTCCCATTTATTGCATGGCGTTACAGGAAGCGGAAAAACAGAAGTATATATTGAAATTTGTAGAAAAGTGTTAGCATATAATCGAACAGTAATTATTCTCCTCCCTGAAATTTTAATAACTCCCCAAATTGCAGGTCGTTTTAAGTCCGTATTTGGTGATGCCGTTGCTTTGTGGCACTCTAAATTAACCCAGGCTGTCCGAGCCTGGACATGGAAACGGATTTGTTTGGGTGATTTTAAAGTGATCATTGGAGCACGAAGTGCAGTTTTTGCTCCAGTAAAAAACCTTGGGTTAATTGTTGTAGACGAGGAACAAGAGTCTTCGTATAAGCAGGAATCCCCGGCACCAAAATACCACACCAGAGAAGTAGCACTGATGAGAGGAAAGCTTCATAAAGCTATGGTAGTTATGGCGAGCGCTACTCCGAGTCTTGAAAGTTATTATAACCAGATAAAGGGGAAGTTCACCTATCTTCAGTTATCTCATCGCTACGGAGGAGCTAAATATCCACAGGTGTTTGTTGTTGATATGAAAAAAGAGCAGGATGAGGCCGGTAAGATCGGGCAAATATTTTCTGGCCTGCTATTAGATAAGATTGAAAACAGATTGAACAAATCAGAACAGATCATTTTGCTTCAGAACCGCAGGGGTTATGCTCCAATATTTCGTTGCAATAACTGTGGTGAGGTTGAAATGTGCCCGAGTTGTAACGTGACCATGACCTACCACAAGGTTGGCCACTCACTTCAATGTCATTTCTGTGGTTTAAAGAAAAAAGCAATTGAATTACAGTGTAAAAATTGCTCCGGCCATAACATGGGATTACTTGGAATAGGAACACAAAAAGTGGAGGATATTCTTATAGAGTCTTTTCCCGGCGCTAGAATAGCCCGGCTGGACCTAGACACAGCCCAATCGATAGTCTCCACCACTAAATTACTTAAAAAGTTCAGCTCGGGTAAGCTTGATATTTTGTTGGGAACCCAGATGATTGCAAAAGGGTTAGATTTTGAAAACACAACTTTAGTTGGTATTATTAACGCAGACACAGGGTTGTATCTTCCTGATTTTCGTGCAGGCGAAAGGGTGTTTCAACTGATTTATCAAGCATCGGGGCGTTCCGGGAGGCATAAAAAACCGGGTGAAGTTGTGATTCAAACCTATGATGCTGGAAATGCTGTTATAAAACATGCTGCAAAACTTGATCTTAAAAAATATTACAATATGGCTCTTAGTGAAAGACGTGAGCTGAATTATCCTCCATTTAGCTGGATGTCAAATCTGGTATTTTCGGGCAAGAAAAAAACAACTGTTCTGGATAGAGCTGATAAAGTTCGCACGGGGTTATCAGGAAAGTATAAAGGGTTGGATATTATTGGTCCTGCACCATGTTACAGGGAAAGGCTACGGGGCAGGCACCGAATACAGATTGTTTTTAAGTCCGCTAAAGCGCAAGATCCAAACGGATTAAAACTCCACCATTTTCTTCAACAAAACTTTGGGCCGGAGATTAATCAACAGACTCATTCAGGAGTTATAACCTCTCTTGATATAAATCCTGTTTCAATACAGTAAATCAAGCTAAGCTGTCAAGAAGAAAAACAATCCAGCAATGAAATTGAGGTTTATCTTTTATTTATTTTTTTATGTAGGATTTGTCGTTCAATTTCTAGCTGCCCAAAGATCTTATCCGGGATTAAACACTTGGTATCATCCCCAAGGGATAGCAATGGCTGGTGCTGGTTATTCAATGCTTTCAGTAGAAAGCGATGTTAAAAATCCAGCACTTTTAAATGAAAGAAAAGAATCCCTGCATTTTTCGCTTTTACTGTATCCCGCAAAAATAGAGGCAGGCATTATTTCTGTCTCCTTTCGGAGCGGTAAAAGGGTGTATTCCCTTGGTTTAAGACATTTGAATTATGGATTTTTTGATGGGTATGATGAAGATGGAAACCAAACAGGTTCTTATACCTCGGGGGATGAATGGTTAACTGTTTCTGTAGGGGGGAGAAAAAGGGGAAACAGAATTGCCTGGGGAGGGACGTTAGGGGGATTTTTTAGCCAGTTAGAATCCTATCAATCAGTTTTGATGACAATTACTGTGGGTGCTCTTTTGTACATTGATGAAATTGATGCAAAACTTGGATTATCAATTGAAAATTATGGTTTTGTGTTTAAACGATATACACATGCAATCGAATCTCTCCCTACCACAGTGATAGGAAGTTTTGCTAAAAATCTAGCTCATTTACCCCTTGAGGTAAGTGTAGATATTGGTTATGTACTCACCGGATCTGCCTGGTTTCGTCTAGGTGGGATATTTCAATTGCCCTATGGAATTCAATTGCGAGGGGGAATGTCAAGTGATAAATATTATCAGAAAACCGGGAACAGTCTTTCGGCGGATTATTTTGGCAGTTCCGGTCTTGGGCTTTCATATGGTTATCGAAGATATAGTTTTGATATCAGTGGTTATTATTTTGGGATAGGTGGGTGGATTTCTGGTATTGGGCTAAGCATTAAATTATAATCAAATCTCCCTTTCAAAAGGATCATCAAGCTAATCAATATAGCGATGGCAATTATTGGCATTCCCCTAAAATATTTAAGAAAATCACTAAATTATATTAATATTATTATTATTTATAATATATTTAATAAATTCTTATTAGGATGTTAGACCAAAAAGATCATTTGCTTCTGAATCTATTACAGGAAAATTCCCGTATTTCAGCTAGCGAAGCAGGAGAGGAGTTAGGATTGTCAGTCCCGGCCGCCTCTGGGCGGATTAAAAAATTATTGGAGGGAGGTTACATTAAAAAGTTTACGGCACAATTAGATTCAAAAAAACTGGGACTTGATCTAACTGCGTTTATATCTGTAGACAGCTCTTCATCCTCCCACTATGAAGATATTGTTGAGCAGTCAAAAAAAAACAACTCCGTCTTAGAATGTCACTCAGTTACAGGTGAAGGAAGTCATTTACTGAAAATCCGCGTACAAAATTCAAGTGAACTTGAATCTCTTTTAAGTAATATACAAGGCTGGCCAGGCGTTGTGCGGACACATACATGGGTTGTGCTTTCTACTTTTAAGGAAAGTATAAAATTAAATATTAAAACAAAGGATTAATTCTAAACAAAGGAGAGAATTTCATGTCGAAGATTAAAGCAGAATATATTTGGCTAGATGGTCACAAGCCCACATCTAAACTGCGTTCGAAAACAAAAATTTTAGACGGGCATGTGAAAACAATTGCGGATATTCCCCAATGGGGTTTCGATGGATCAAGCACCATGCAAGCCGAAGGAAGGGATAGTGATTGTGCTCTGATTCCGGTATGTTTTGTCCCTGATCCAATTCGGGGAGGAGATCATATCCTGGTGATGTCTGAAGTTAATAATGCCGATGGCACACCTCATGCAACCAACACACGTGCGCCATTAAGAAAAGTAGCAGAAAAATATAAAGATCATGATCCTTGGTTCGGAATTGAGCAGGAATATACTTTTTTCTTGGGTCGTAACCCATTAGGTTGGCCGGAGGGCGGCTATCCTGCTCCCCAAGGACCTTTTTACTGCGGAGTTGGCGCCGATGAAGTTTTCGGGCGGGATATTGTTGAGGATCATATGGAAGCTTGCTTGGAAGCCGGGATTATGATTTCTGGTATAAATGCTGAAGTAATGCCTGGTCAGTGGGAGTTTCAGGTGGGGCCATTAGGACCTCTGGCTGTTTCAGATGAATTATGGATTGCCCGCTGGCTTCTCTATCGTCTGGGTGAAGACTATGGAGTAAATGCCACTCTGCATCCGAAACCGGTAAAGGGCGACTGGAATGGTGCCGGTGCTCATGCCAATTTCAGTACCAAATCTATGCGAGCAAGGGGCGGAATAAAAGTTATTGAAGATGCATGTGAAAAATTAAAGAAAGCCCATGAGCGGCATATTGATGTCTATGGAGCACACAATGAAGAACGGCTCACGGGGTTGCATGAAACCTGCAGCATCCATGATTTCAGGTATGGTGTCAGTGACCGGGGGGCCTCCGTTCGCATACCTATGGACACGGCAAAGGCAGGGAAAGGCTACCTGGAGGATCGTCGACCTGCAGCAAATATGGACCCTTATTTGGTTTGTGCTGCAATGATTGAAACAACTTGCGGTTAGGTGCTGAGTTAATAGACCTAATAGTGTGTTCAGTATTCAGTACTAAGTTATAACTGTTAAAAATTCAGTAAGTTTTAAAAAGGATTACAAATTAGTAAAACTCCCTGTTGAAAAACGGGGTTTTTTCTTATTTAGGAACTGAAATTTATCAGGTGAGAATGGTATATTGTGTTAGTCTTATGGTTTTTAATCTATATATGTTCTCTGATTGGTTACTTAATCCGGTAGTATTTTATGAATAGAAAATGCGGAGTTTTATTTGATTTAGATGGTGTTTTTTATGTGTCAAATCAAGCGATTGATGGCGGACAAAAACTCATTGACTCATTAAGAAACAAAAGTATTCCATTCAGATTCCTTACAAATACCACAACGAAAACACGAAAAGATATTTGTGAAAAGCTAGGAGACATAGGTTTACAGGTTAAAGAAAATGAAATATTTAGTGCGGCTTACATAGGAATAAATTATTTACGAAGCATAGGTTCTCCTCCCTGTTACCTTTTAATTCATAAAGAAATTTATTCAGACTATTCTGAGTTTGATTCACACAATCGGAGACCGGAGTTTGTTGTCGTAGGAGACAGGGGACATAATTGGAATTATGATGATCTAAATAAAGGATTCAGGTATTTAATGGAGGGTGCGGGGCTTATTGCGCTTCACAAAGGAAGGTATTTTCAAACATCAGATGGATTAGAAATTGATATAGGGGCTTTTGTAGCGGGTTTTGAATATTCTTCTGGGAAAACAGCTGTATCTTTAGGGAAACCAAATCCGCTTTTTTTCCAAACTGTACTCAAGGATATTTCAATGAAAAGCGAAGAAGTTATTATGGTTGGTGATGATTTGATAAATGATATTGGCGGAGCTCAAAAAACAGGGATTGAGGGTGTGCTTGTTCGTACTGGAAAATTCAGAGAAAGCGATTTGTTACATCCCGAGATTAAACCGGATTATATTATTGAATCTATTAATGAATTTGAAGATCTACTCTCGTTATCATGAAACAAAATTTTACTCTATTTTCAAAAAACTTATTGAGGTGGTATGATACAAACAAAAGAACATTGCCATGGCGGGGTGAATCCGACCCCTATCGAATATGGTTATCTGAAATAATGCTTCAACAGACTCAGGCTGAAAGAGTGAGTCATTACTACCTTAAATGGGTAAAAAGATTTCCTACTCTGGAGTCTGTTGCGCAGGCTAAGGAAGAAAACTTACTAAAGGTCTGGGAAGGCCTCGGATACTATAATCGGTGCCGCAACTTTCATCGTGCCGCTAAAACCGTTCTAAAAGATTATAATGGTGAAATACCCTGTGAATTTAATCTGTTCAGGACCCTTCCAGGAGTAGGTGATTACACTGCATCTGCTGTTTTATCAATCGGCTTCGGTGTTCCCCTCCCGGCGATTGATGGAAATATAAAGCGTGTGATGGTGAGGGTCTTGAGAATTAAAACACTTACAAAGTATAATTATCAAAGAATAAAAAAATTATTGGAAAAGTCTATTGATAAAAATAGACCAGGGGATTTTAATCAGGGCCTAATGGATTTGGGCAACCAGATTTGTCGCCCAAATCAGGCTCATTGTTATACGTGTCCTTTAGAAGTGTTTTGCGGTGCTGCACAGACCGATTTTCCGGAGGCATATCCTCAGCCAGCATTGCCTAGAATTGTTCCTCACTACGATGTCGTTGTGGGATTGGTGTGGAAGAAAGATCGTTTTCTCATATTAAAACGGGAGAACCGAAATCATTTAGGGGGTCTTTGGGAACTCCCGGGTGGAAAAATTGAATTTAGGGAAAGTCCTGAACAGGCTTTGATTCGAGAAATTAAAGAGGAATGTAATGTTGATGTAATCTTGGGAAAGAGTACGGAGCCAATTAAACACCGCTATTCCCATTTTTCCATCGAGATAAGAGCAATCCATTGTCAATTGCAAAACGGTATGAAGGTTTTTTCAAATCAGCCCAGCCAGTGGATAACCCCCGAACAAATAATTGATTATCCATTTCCAAAAGCCAATCATAAGCTTTTCACCCAAATAAATTTTGAGACTAACATTGCTTAAAACTCTAAGTTCTTTAATTTTATGGCCCCTAGCGTTTATTGTCTTCATTATTATTGTGGGGGGAGTTTATCTGTTTTTGCTTTTATTTATTCATCCAGAAAAACTTCATCCTCTTGCACGAATTATATGTCGAATACTTTTAGCAACAAGTGGTCAGTGGCTCTCTGTGCGGGGGACACCTCCCCCGAAAAAAGGTCAGCCATATTTGTATCTTTTCAACCACCAATCATTGTTTGACAGCTTTATGCTTGCGGCAGCAATCCCTCATTACATTACAGCGGTGGGTGCGAATAAACAATTTAGTTGGCCAGTTTGGGGTTATCTTGTAAGGCGATATGGTGTAATCCCAATTAAACGCAGGGAACTGAAAGCTGCAATTCACAGCTTGAGCTTGGCTGAAAAGGCTGTTAAAGAAGGGATTTCTTTTATTGTTTCTCCTGAAGGAACGCGGACTCTTACAGGGGAATTGGGGGAATTTAAAAAAGGAGCTTTCCACGTGGCAAAAAATACAGGCGTAACAATAGTACCAATAGGAATTCAGGGAGCATTTGAAGCGAAGAGCAAAAACGACTGGCGCATAAAACCCGGATTACTCACCTTACATTTTGGTAAAGCAATACATTCTGATGAGTTTAGGAACATGACAGTGGGGCAGTTACGGGATTTTACGAGGGAAAAAATTAGTGATTTAATTCAATCTTAAAAAAAATAATAGTTAACATAGATAAACGACAAAAAAAATTTAACAGATTAGATAAAGGAAAAACACATGAGTTCAAAAATATTGTTGAAAACAATTAAGGAATATCGAAAAAACACGCAAGAAAACTCTCAAATTAAATTGGCACGAAATGCAGCAGTACGTGGGGAAATCACAGACCTGGCCATGGATTGGGAAGCCTTCCGAAAAATTGACCATACCTTTTCTGATATGGTAAGCGGGCAGCTAAAAGTTACCAATCAGAAATCCAGCGGGAGGTGTTGGGGATTCGCAGGACTTAATCTGTTCCGTGTTTATCTTGGGCGGAAATATAATTTAAAACAGTTTGAGTTTTCACAAAGTTATTTCATGTTCTGGGATAAAATCGAAAAATCCAATTTTTTTCTGGAAAACATTATAGAGACTTCCACCGAACCATACAACAGCAGGCTCATAATGCATTTGGTAGAAAATCCGATTCAGGATGGTGGACAATGGGACATGTTTGTGAACTTGATCCGGAAATATGGTGTGGTACCACAAACAGAAATGCCGGAAAGTTTTCAATCCAGCAAATCCATGCGCATGAACCGTATGATAACACGCAAGCTCCGTGAGTTTTCCAAAACACTAAGAGATGCCCATAACAAAGGTAAGGATTTAACAACCCTCCATCGGATGAAAAAAGAAATGTTGGCAGTTGTTTATCAAATGCTCGTCATACATCTAGGCACTCCGCCAGATTGGTTTGACTGGCAAATTAGAGATAAAGATAAAACTTTTCACCGCTTTGAAAACCTTACCCCAAAACGGTTTTTTTCGGATCACATTGGCTTAAAATTAGATGACTATGTGTGCCTGATAAATTGCCCGATGTCTGATAAAACCTATAATGAAGTATACACTGTGAAATATCTAGGGAATGTGCTTGAAGGAGACATTATCCGCTATTTGAATCTTCCGTCTTCACGCTTGAAAGAGTGCGCGGTTCAATCAATTCGGGATGATGATCCAGTCTGGTTTGGCTGTGATGTGGGCAAATATTTCCATCGGGACTTGGGCGTTATGGATATGGACCTGTTTGATTTTGAACTCTTTTATAGCACTGATTTTCCCATGACTAAGTCGGTCCGACTGGAATATGGAGATAGCCAGATGACACATGCCATGCTGTTTACTGGAGTAGATTTGGATAAAAAAGGGAATCCTCGGAAATGGCGTGTGGAAAACAGTTGGGGCGACAAGCGGGGAGATAAGGGATATGATATTATGACGGATAAATGGTTTGATGAATATAATTACGAAGTGGTGGTTCATAAGAAATATTTGACCAAAGAGGAATTGGAAACATATCAAAGGGACCCCATCAAACTACAGCCGTGGGATCCAATGGGGGCATTGGCAATTTAGCATTTCATAAGTAGCTGTGAAGACACAATTTCTTCTTTCACCCGATGTAACCTTCCTCAATCACGGTTCATTCGGTGCATGTCCGAAATCTGTCATTGAAAAATATCAGTACTGGCAAAAAGAGCTGGAACTCCAACCTGTCCAGTTTATGACTGAGGATGTTTATACACATCTGAAAACAGCCCGGGACAGTTTGAGCAAATTTGTTGGATGTGAAGGTGATGATATGGTATTTATTTCAAACCCCACGACAGCAGGAAATACGGTTATTAACAGTTTAGACTTAAATCCCGGTGATGAAATTCTGACGACGGATCACGAGTATGGTGCCCTCATCCGGGCTTGGGATACTTATTGTAAAATATCAAATACTAAACTTATTCAGCATATTATTCCCATTCCGGTTACTACTCATGATGATTTTACAGAAGATTTTTGGAATGGTGTTACTGACCGTACAAAGGTGATTTTTATAAGTCAGATTACGAGTTCTACTGCCCTAATTTTCCCTGTACATGAGATTTGCTGGCGCGCTCGTGAGCAGAACATCCTGACGATCATTGATGGTGCCCATGTACCGGGGCAAATTCCACTGAATATTTCAGAAATGGATCCGGACGTATACATCGGGACTTGTCACAAATGGCTCTGTGCTCCGAAAGGATCCTCCTTTCTTTATGTTCGAAAATCGTTTCAACCAAAGGTAAAGCCTTTGGTGGTCAGTTGGGGGAATGAAGGTGATGATCCCTCAAAATCTCCTTTTTTATTGGAGAACCAATGGCAGGGAACCCGGGATATGAGTGCATTTTTAACTATTCCGGTAGCAATCAAATTTCAGCAGAATAATAACTGGGATAATCGTACCGAAAAATGCAGACTGATTGTTCGAGAAACTCGAAATCGCTTGGATGAACATTTTCAATGCACTCACTTTTGTCCAAATACGGAAGAATGGCTGGGGCAAATGGCAAGTGTTAAGATTAAAACCAACGACCCTGTAAAG
>CAJXJG010000010.1 GCA_913054425.1 uncultured Fidelibacterota bacterium | reverse complement strand
ACCAAAGTCCTGTTTCCTCCATGGTTTCGGTGTTCACATAAGTAAATCCCCTGCCATGTTCCCAATGCTAATTTTCCCTTTGCAATTGGGACGGAAACTGAAGAGCCTAAAATAGAGGCTTTTAAATGTGCAGGCATGTCATCTGACCCTTCAAATGTGTGTTGGTAGTAAGATTGGTTTTCCGGGACCAATTGGTTGAAATGAGATTCAAAATCTGTTCTGACGGTTGAGTCAGCATCTTCGTTAATGGTAAGTGATGCGGATGTATGTTTGATAAAAAGATGCAAGAGTCCGGTCTTGATTTGACTCATCTCCGGGATATTTTCAACAATCCTATCTGTAATGAGATGAAATCCTCTTGAGTAGGGAGAAAGTGAAATTGTTTTTTGAATCCACATATTATAAAGATTTAATCATCCAGATACGGGTATTAAAACTGGATGATTTTTCACAGTTGCTTTTCATTATTTGAAACCCACGGTTTATAGCAAGCGCCAGCATTGGTTGGTGTTTTTCTCTGGTTTGCATTATAATAGAGTTATATCCGCTCTTCTTTGCCCATGCCTCCTGATTATCAGCCAGGTTATTAGCAATCCCTTTTCTGCGATAATTTGGCAGAACTCCCCCCTCCAGCTGTAAAATGATCCATTAGAATATCTTTGATAACCAATTTTAAAGGCAATTGGAATCAGATTATCATATACCGTCAAAATGTAGTGGGGAGCACCAACCAGACGTTTTGAATATTCTGACATTTCATAGGGGTCTTCAAATTCTGATATGTTGAGGGAAACCGTAATTGCGTCATTAAGTTTATTTGCCTGGATATGAAAATTTTTCATTATGTTTTGCGTTCCTTTTTCTTTGCAGCGGGGAAGAGAACATTATTAAGGATCAGCCTGTATCCAGGTGAATTTCTATGCAATGAAAGATCGGTGGGGGGATCGCCAACAAAATGCTGGTAATCCTCTGGATCATGTCCAGCTAGAAACGCAAAGGCTCCTTTTCCAAAGCTCCCGTGTAAATATTTTACCTGGTCTGAAGCAGGGTCTTCCCCCATAATAATGATGTGTTTCTTGATTTTATCTTTGAGAAATCCCGTAGTCTGCCCCATGAATCCTTTCACAACACCTATGTGATTCTGAGTAAGCATTGTAGGAACGGGATCGTATTTTGCAGAAAATTCAAAGAGTGAAAAATAATCTGCTTCTGCACCCCGGGTCACTGGTTTATTGCTGGAGGGGTAGTCAATATCGGAATATTCATAAATCATGGGGTCAGTTATAACAGAAAAATCGGTAAAGGCAAAAGTTTTACTGTAGTCCAGTTTTTGTTGAAGTTTTGGAGTTATTGGTGTTCCGTCAAAGACGCTATGGGCACCATCCAATCCTTCTTCAGCCAAAGCGATATCATAAGAATCAGTAGCGGAACACATTGCAAAAAGAAAGCCCCCTTGCCCGACATAATTTTTTATGGTTCTGACAATAGCTTTTTTTTCTTCGTGTACAGAAATAAATCCCAGGCTGGAGGCAAGGGATTTAAACTGAATTTGTTGTTGAATGTACCAGGGTGCCCGGTGGTAATTTCGGTAGAATTTTCCATATTGACCGGTAAAGTCTTCGTGGTGAAGATGAAGCCAATCTATCTGTTCTAAACCTCCTGTAAAAACTTCTTCATCCCAGAGCGATTCGTAGGGCACTTCCGCGTAGGTGAGAGCAAGAGTTACCGCATCATCCCAGGGTTGTTTGTTCGGCGGTGTGTAAATGGCGATTTTTGGGGCTTTTTCCAGAAGAATGACTTCCATGTTGTTCTGTTCAATCGTACCGTAAATCAATAATACATCTTCTTCATGGACTCGCTCAAAGCTGACCCCACGGACTCTGCAATCCTGGGTGATAAAAGGGTATTCGTCCACCAGGAAAGAACCCCCGCGATAATTTAAGAGCCATTCCACATTGATATTTTTTGTGAGCACATTAAAAGCAATTCCGTATGCTTTAAGATGATCTTTCTGGGAAAGATCCATTGGAATAAGGATTTTTTGACACCAGCTGAACTGAATAGTGAAAATCAACAGAAAAATATTATTTGATATGTTCATTTTAGCTATCAGCTTTTTACCTTTTTATTTAATTCTCTCACGTGAAACCGCAATGGCTCGCATAGAAGGGAAGCGGGGAATTCTTCTAAAACCTTGTAATAATAATCCAAAGCTTTTTGGGGTTTATTTTCTGATTTTTCTAGAATTTCACCGTAAAGCACCCAGCCAATGTCTGCATCTTGAGTCTGTGTGAGTCTTTCAGCCAGAAGCAGAGCATCTGGAATCTGATTTAAGGTTTTGCGGATGAGGGCTTCTCTAAGAATTGCTTGTGGCAGGATAGAGGCATTAGGATGTTGTTCCTGTAGGTAGTGTAACGTCTCGGCGGATTCGGAAAGCTTTTTTTGCCGGATCAGAAATTCAGAAGATAAAAACAGTTCAAACGCTTTCTGGTCTTCCGAAGAACCAGAGAGATAGTGCTGTTGGATAAAATCACGCAATTCCAGTAGGTCGTTAAAGGAAACTGCTTCCGGATGAACAGTTCCCAGGGCAGATTCAATAAGAATCATGGTGGTGTCCGGGCGCCCTGCAAGAAAATTGGCCTGAATAAGTCGGTTGAGAAATTTTGTTCCCCGAGGACGTTCGTGTTCAAAATAAGCCAGAGCGGCATTTGTGTCACCTTTAGCCAGATAAATATCCCCTATTCGTAAACGAATGTTATTTTCGAGTGTTTTTTTAGGTTTGGAACGTAAGGCTGCTTCGTATGACCTGGATGCGCCATCAAAATCCATTGTTATCCTGTATTGTATTTCACCGAGCCGGAAGTGGGCGGAAGCTGAAAAGGATGAAACAGGCATTTTGACCAGTAAAGAGTCATAGAATCGAAATGCGGTTTTAAGTGAGGAAAAAGAAAGATTTTGATTGTCGTAATAATGATTTTCAAAAAATATATTATCAGGAGAAAATTGAATCAGGGAAAGATTTTTCTGGCTGGGGATAATCTTATCTTCAAAAGTGAGCCCTAATCCTAGCAAGGCTTGTCCGATAATTTTGGTGTTATTAAATTTTAGTTCGGGTGAGAGAAGTGATTCATAGGCACTGACTGCCAACTCATATTTTCCTTCCTGGCGAAGATTATCAGCAAAACCTAACCAGCGTATCATATCTTCCTTGGTTGTAAATCCTAGAGTATCGTGTTGATTAAAAGCCAGGTTATAATTACCGGTTTTAAAATAAAATGAGGCAGCTAGTTCCCGTAGGATCGGCTCGTTTTTTGTTACATTTTCCAGGATCTTTTTTTCGATCACGGAACGAGCCTCTTCTTCATCACTCATGGTGAGAATCCTATCTGTAACCATCTTTTTCTGGCGGAGATTTGAAATAAGGTAACGAATAAACTCATCCATGGCTTTATCAAACACTCGCCGTGCCTTATAGTAATTTGCCAGGTCCAAAGCAAGTAAGGCTTGGTTATTAAGTTTCTTACGTCCCCGGAGCACCACCGCCTCCATTTCTTTTTGTAGTGACAAGCGGCTGTACATGAACATGAGGATTCGATAAGTGTTGGGAGTATTGCCAAACTTAGATTCTAAATCATTCCATATTTTTTCTGCACCTTTAATATTTTTATTAAGATACTTGGCCTCCCCTAACTCTAAATGAGACTGTAAATCATTAGGAAATAGTTTTATGTGTTCTTTAATTAAAAGAACCATTTTGGGATAAATTTCCAGCCTTTTGTATACGTTTTTTAACTTTTGGTATGCCTGTAAATTTTTTGGGTTATTATTGAGTAATCCTTCATAAATGGCAGCAGCGCTTTCCAGATTACCTCGTTTTTCCATAAGAACAGCTGTTTTCAAAGCTGCTGAAGAACTTTGGCTGTATAAAAATTGAATTCCTAGTAAAAGGGGAAATAAAATGGTTAGGATACTTTTATTCATTTTCAATGTTTTCATTGATAAGGTTTTCAGATTCTTTCGGTGTTTCTAAAAAACTCGCCTGGCCGAGAGCATTGAAATAACGTCGGATCATTGTCTGGTAGTCGCGGGAATATCCGGCTTTCATTGCTTTATTCAATGCCTCAATAGTAATGCTTTGCCTTTGTCCCAGGTCAAGGGGGAGTCCCGACGGACCTGTAAATATATTGTTTTGGTTTGCTGTCGTTGCCAGCCGTTCTTCCTTCTGTCCTCGTCTGGTTAAGGATTTTTGAGAGTCCAGCATACGGGAAAGGATGCGTTCCTGTCTTTCGTATGTTTTCCGTGAATATTTTCGAGCTTTAAGCTCCTTAATTACTTCCTCTATTTCCTCTGCTGCGCCTCTCATGTCTCCAAGACCCTGCTTTCCGGACTGTTTCATTTCATTCATGAGTTCCTGCAAGGATTTTTGAACTTGCCTTTGGTTAGAAAGCATTTGTTGCATCATAGCCTGCTGTGCGCTCGCAGCAAGCTGGCTAAAGGCAAGCTGCATCCCCTGGCTGTTAATAGATTGTTGCTGTCCAGCCAGGTTTCCCATCTGTTCTAGAAATTGTTCAAACCCGCTGGCCGATCCACCGGACTGCATTTGCTGAATGGTATTGTATATTTCTAAGGCGGCCTCATTCAATGACTTCATTGCAAGTGCCTGATGAGATTTGGCATTATTCCCTTTTCGTTCAGCAAGATTGCCGATGGACTCTTTAATCTCTACGGATGCCTTTCCTAATGATTTTCCTAATTGTGGTGTAACAGCAAAGGTTTTTTTGGACAGGTCCATTATTGATGACATGACTTGGGTAAGCTGATCACTTAGCATTTGTTGGTGAACCGCAAGGTCTTTTATCCGGGGGGAGTTTCTGGGCATACCGGAGGTGGTTTCGCGGAGGGATTCCTGGGATTTTGAAAGTGTGAGAATATCATGCATTATAGACTGAAATTCTCCTGCCATTTCAGATGCAGTTTCCTGCTGGAACTGTTGTTGAATGTTCATTGCCATTTGATGAAATGATTGGAGATTCTTGAGCGCAGAACGACTGGATTCTTTGGAAGATGAAGGGGTATTTTCCCCTAATTGCTCAGCAGACTTAGAAAGATCTTCTTCGGTTTCTTCTGCAAGCTCAGACCGGGAAAGGTTCTCCATCTCCTCAGAGGAAGACTGACTGTATTCCTCCATAATATCTGAAGCATCCTTCATGAGATCCAGAATGTTTTGGAATTCCTCCAGATTTCTTTTTTCTTCCTGTGCTAATCTGGAAAATTCAGAAGGCTCAGTAGTATCGTTTGTTTGCTGAATATTGTCATTTAGGATATCCTGTTCTTTAACAAGCTGTTCAAGGCGTTCAGTAATTTCATAGGCTATCTGTTCTGCCTGAATTCGTTTCAAAATATCAATGAATCGATCAAGCTCCTGTTCAATTTGCTCCATGTTTTGGGATAATTGATCCATAGCGGACATGAGGTCTTTTATATCCATATTTTCCAGGGCGTTCCTGATTTCATCCAGATTCATGAGTAGATCTTCAGAAATTAATTCATTCACCAGGCTTTGCAATTCTTGGAATTTTTCCATCAGGTCCTGTGAAAAAAGACCGTGTTTTTCTCCAGATTCTGCCAGAGTTTCGACTGCTTCCGTCAATTTTTTCAACTGTTCAATTTCTTCTGCAGCTTCTTCCAGAATTTTTTTTATTTCTTGCTGTTGTTCCCAATCAATTTCTTCGCTCTTTAAAAGCTCCAAATCAATTTTTTCCAGGTGTTCTTGAAGGGCGTTGAGTTCCTCCAGTTGGATTTCTGTTTCTTCAATAATGTTTTGTTCTTTCTCCCCCAGAGAGGTAAAAAGATCTGCAAGAGAAGGTAACTGGGCAATAAAAGTTCCGGAGAGTGTTTTTTTGGGTCCGGATACTTCATCATTGTCGTAGAGTTCAAAATGAAAGTGAACTTCATCTTCCGGCATGAGTCCTAAATCGGACAAGTCCCATACAGTATATATTTTTTGATGAAGCTGTTCCGGTATTAGATCAGGGATTGTAAAGATTGATATGAACGGGTCTGCCTGGACATAGGCAGGTCGGCGGTGCTCATATCCGATCTGGAGTGTTGAAAATCCGAAATCGTCTTCAATTTCAAGATGAAGTGGCAATAGTAAGTTTTCTCCAAGTTCGATTATCGGAGGTGGAGAAATTATACTCAGATCAGGGAAAAGGTCTGGAATAACCTCCAGATGGTATGGGATTGGATTACGGTTTGTGATTCCACGCTTATCCAAAAGATGTACAGTAAATATACCATCTTGATTAAGGAGGAACTCTCCCTGGGCCCGTTTTCCACGAGAAGTTAATTCTATTTCACTGTCATCCAGCAGCAAAAAACTTTTCTTTAAAACCCTGTTACTTGAGAACCTTATTGATATAGTTGATCCTTTCAATCCACGGACATTTGCTTGATTCCCTGCCTGTATTTTGGGTTTTAGCTGGGAATATTCCGGCGGAATGACCGTGATGGAGAAATCCTCAATTGTTGGTCTGTCAGTTACAAGGATTCGGTATTCATCAGAAGACACATTTTTCCATGTTTGCCAGAAGTAATTGGCAGGAACGAAAGCCTGATAAGAGTAATCATAATAGATGTCGTTTATGACAAATGTATAGAGTTTGTTTGAATCGGGTGATGATTTGATCAGCAGCGGTGCTGTTTGTGTTGAGTCTGTGTCTTTACCAATCAAGGGATTGAGACTCAGGAAAACTGTATCCGGCAGAGCTGAGACTGCCTTAATGGATAAAGAAGCTGACTCTCCCCCTAAAATGCGGATATCTTTTGTAACACTTTCAAGGATAAACGGTTTTGGTACGGCAAATTTAGTTCCGGGGTGCATCCAGCGATAAACAGCGCCAGAGCTGTGGTTCCAAAAGATTGAGACAGCTAACGCCACAAGAATTAGGAGAGAGAGAGTTATTTTCTTTCCGTTCTGTACAGTGTTTTTTGGGAAAAGGTCTTTTAACTCTAACTTTGTTAGCCTGTAAAACACCTCTTGTATAAAAGACCGACTAAGATCTTGAGATACACTTTGACCCAAATTGCGTTCTAGTTGGAGGGCGTTGACGACCGTATCCTTTTTGGGAAATGAAAGAACTCCTACATTGCGAGCGATGGTGGACAAGCGAAAACGGTATATTTTATTTTGGAATGTTTGAAAAAGAACGATAATTAGAAGGATAAAACAGAGAGAACATATTACGAGCAATGTATTCCAGGCGCCCAGGCGGAATTTGACCGGTAAATAGAATACGGATTCGATGGATATCCCCAAGAGCGCTAAACTGAGAATAGAGGCATAAAGTATCCACCCCAGGAGATAAAGATCATTTTTGATTTTAACAATCCGAATCTGTTTTAAAATACCAGCAATGGATACCTGAGAGTTTGTCATATCAATAAAATTAAATTCAATTGTTTATAGATCATTGTGTCAGGGCAAAGTAAATGATGTTTACACCCATTTGTAAAGCTTTCTCACGAATGTCCGCGGGATCTTTGTGCACTTCCTCGTCTTCCCAGCCATCACCCAGGTCACATTCATAGGTGTACAGCACCATGAGTCGTTCTTCGTTGAACAGACCAAAAGCCTGGGGGGCTTTCCCATCATGTTCGTGTACTTTCGGCAGACCGTTTGGGAAATCATAGTAGGAGTGAAAAAGAGGATGGTCATAGGGCAGTTCAACAAAGTCTTTGCTTGGGAAAACGCGTTTCATCTCTCGACGAAAAGATTTATCCATTCCGTAATTATCATCAGCATGTAGAAATGATCCCCTGAGTAAAAATTCCCGTAAAATAATAATCTCTTCTTCGCTGAACCGGATATTTCCATGCCCCGTCATATAAAGGTAAGGATAACTGGTCAATTCCTTATCGGTTAACTTGATACGAACCTCATCCCGGGCTGATTTGATGAATGTCCTGGAAGAAAGATAGTTCAAAAGATTGGGCAGGCTGCTTGGATCGCTGTACCAGTCTCCTCCGCCGCTGTAGTGAATTCGCGCTATTGTAAATCCCTGTGCTGAAACACTATTTAGCACAGGAAGAAGGGCAATCATTACCCAGACAGAACACAATAAGCGGGTGTAGTGTAATTTTGGTCTGTTCATATTTGAGAAAGCGTTCATTTTTATGGATAAGGGACAAGAATGTTCCCTATAAAAAAAACAACAAGGAAGTTAGTAATAAATGATGATTTGTTAAACAACTGTTGATTGGCCTCTTTCTCTTGCCCAATACCCCTGAAAGCGGGTATTTTGAGAAATCATGATTTCAAGAATTTTTTTATTTCCATGGTTGTTTCTTGTTGCGATTGTAATGCTTTATGGTGAAGAGACCAAACCTGACTCTGTGGTTAATTCTCCATGGAATTTTGTACAATTTGAACAGTATCGTGGGCTTGAGTATGAGCGGGGGTATTGGACAAACCGCATTTTTCATCCCAGGGAATTTTATCAGGAAATCCCACTTATTCCTCTTGAAGTTTGTTATGGTTTAGGTTTTAATGGCGGCGGCGCTACGTTTACCCAAACGAAAAGTGGCTGGATAGAATACGAGGACACAAACGTAGAGGAGTTTAACGGAGGATCATGGAAAGCGAGAGTTGGCCACCAGTTGGAGTTGGATATTCTGAAAACAAATCTGAGTTATTTTTTGTTAAAAATAAGCTGGGCCGATATTCATACAGGATTGAATTTTAAGTACTCATCAATATTCTTACCGGAGGTGATCCCTTCATCCTGGGGGATTGGCAGCAAAGAATTTTCTCCCCGCCTGTTTGAATTAGGACTGAGTAATTCTGTGAATGTACAGTGGTATGATTCGTGGTTAATAAATGTGAAGTATGTTTATGGTCTGGCATCAGGGAATTTTTACCGGAACGGGAAATTATATGATAAAAGCCCTAATGGCTGGGGTCCCTCAGTATCTTACAGTCTTGGTTTTCGGTATGTTCTGAATCCTGGCTCCCGGAATCAGTTTTTATTAGGAGTTGATTTCAAGCATAGCTACACAAAAATAGACCGAATATCTGATCCGGGTGAGTTAACTCCTTTTTCCAGGTTTGATCTTGCAAATTACGGTTTATTTTTCACTTTGTCTGTTTTCAAAGGGGGAAAGAAAACAGTCGGAGACATTGGAAAGGAATATTACTACCATAAGGATTATGTTTCCGCCAAGGAAAATCTGGAAGAGTTTATTATTCAATATCCACTTCATTCTAATCGATATAGAGCAGAAAACTATATTGAAGAGTGCAGGAAAAAAATTCCAATTCAACTGATTAGAGATGGGATTAGTTTTGATGAACGTCATTTGACAGGAAGGGCCTTAGAAAAATATCGTCAGGCCCGAAAATTAACCTTGGATGCGGATCTTATTGCAGGATTGGATGAACGAATCGGTCAAATTGCAAAGAAAAATATGTATGCTGCCGAGGAGATGATTACAAATGGCCAAAACAATTCTGCACTGACTGTCATTGTTAAAACAGCCGCTTATTCTGAAGAAGCCCGCAAATCCATACCCTATTTTAGAGCAAAAGTCCACCTTTCAGAAGGTAAAAAGGCAATGCAGTCCGGATTTTATATGAAGGCGTTAGATTTATTTGAAAAGGCTTTATTGCAGGATCAGGATTTAAAAATTCAGGTGGAGTTATTGCGATATGAAATAGCCACCATGTTGGTAAACCAGGCCAATCAGGTGAAAGACATAGATGCCATTCAGTTGGTGCTTCAATCTCTGGAGGATGCACAAAAACTAACGGGCAGCCTTGGTGAAAAAAATGAAACCCTTCTGAAAGAATTAAAGGAAAAAATTGTGTTGGCTGAAGAAATCAGAACCCAGGCTGACATTGACCGGCGAATGGAAATTGAGAGGGAAAAGAGAGAAAAACGTTTGCGCCCCACGCTTCAAATTGGCATGACCATTCCCCAGGTGCAGGAGATTGTGGGGGAACCAACGGAAATTATTCACAAGACAAACAAAAAAGGGGAAGATATGCAGTTGTGGCTATATAATTCAGGTGCAGGTAATGTGTTGCAATTATCATTCTTGGAGTTTATACTCTTTAAAATTGAAAGAAGTTAGGCATAATTTAAAGTGAGCTTCATTAGCAACATGAGATTTCCGGTTTTTATCTTGTTGGCAGGATCTTTTGTTTGGGGGCAGGACACTGTCACCGACATTGATGGTAATGTCTACCAAACGGTACCGATAGGCGACCAACTCTGGATGGCAGAGAATCTGAAGGTTACTCATTATAACAATGGAGATGAGATACCAACGGGATACAGCAATTCTGAATGGTCAAATCTTTCTACAGGTGCTTATGCAGTTTAGGATGACAATGAAAGCAATGCAGATACATACGGATATTTATACAATTGGTATGCTGTAGATGACTGGTGGCATGGCGTATGTCCAGATGGATGGCACGTGCCTTATATGATTTAATGGGAAGAGAGATAGCACAACTTGTAAACACTACTCAAGAAGCAGGGTTTAAATCAGTTCATTGGGATGCAACTGACATGTATGGTAAACCAGTGAGTGCTGGTGTTTACCTCTACCAGATTTGTGCTGGTGAGTTTGTGCAGACCAGGAAAATGGTTTTTCTAAAATGATTTTTAGCAGTACAGGCGTAATTGTCTGTATTGTCTGTATTTATTGGTAATTTTTTCATATAAAACCTCATTGCTCTACCATTTAAATAAAGGGTATTTTGAACGATGAAGTTTTCTCAAATTTTTATTGTTTTCATTTTTATTGTATCTTTTGGAGGATTTTGCCAATCCTCTGTACAGGATTTCGATGAGGAATTAGATTCACAAAAAAATAAGATTGAAGAACTGAAAAAAGAGATCGAAAAAACAAAAAAGAGGATAAAAGCGGAGGGAAAACAAGAGAGTTCTGTTACAAGGAAAATATCAAATCTTGGAGAAGAAATATTCCTTATGAATCGTCTACTGAGTGAAATTGAAAAAGAAAAACAATCACTACGCAGAACTATATTAACTCTTGAAAAAGAAGAAAAAAGTCTCCGTACCAGTATTAAAAAAACGGAAGAAGAATTATTCGAAAACGAGGAAGAATTATCCCTTGTACGAAATCGCTACGCAACCCGTGTCGTACATACCTATAAAAGAGGAACTTTGTCGGTTCTGGAAAAATTGTTGAGTTCTACATCGTGGAGACAGGCTGTCTATAGATCGCATTATTTATACCTGGTTTCAGAAATTGAAGCCCAAACACAAGACAGGTTAAAGACTCTGCTAACGGAAATTAAGAAACAAAAAGAAGGTTTGGCTGAGTTACTGCAGCAGAAAGCTACTTTAAAATCAAAACAGGAATCCGCGTTACGAAGATCCCAAATTCTTGCAGAAGAACGGAATCGGCAGAAAGGTGCATTAAAAAAGAAGAAACAATCCCGGGAAAAAGAACTAAAAAAAATAAAGAAAAACAAGGCAGAACTGGCACATTATATAAAGGAAAAACAAGGGGGATTAAAAGAATTAGAAAGACTCCGAAAGAAAATTTTGGAGGATAAGGCCCGGTTTGAAAGGGCAGAGCGCATTCGCCGTCAACAGGAATTATTAAAATCAAAAACCTTTGCGGAAGTTGAAGGCCTGCTCCCCTGGCCAGCGGAAGGTAAAGTTGTAACTAAATTTGGCAAACATCGGAATCCTGAACTCAAAACGGTAACAGAAAGCCTGGGGATTGATATAAAGGGAAAACTTGGTTCACCCATTCGATCTGTTTTGGGAGGAGTGGTTACAACCATCACTTACATTCGTGGATATGGTACTATGATAATTATCGATCACGGTGGAGATTTTTATACAGTGTATAGTCATGTGTCCGATATCCAGACCAGCATAGATAGTGAAGTTCGGTCTGGAGATGTCATTGCGCGTATGGGAGATTCTGGCTCTGTAAATGGTGCCATTCTTCATTTTGAGATTTGGGGTAGAAATCAAAAACTAAATCCGGAGAAATGGCTGACAAAGAATTAATCAGGACTTCAATATCCCTGCAACCGGGAATTTGGGAAAGGCTACAGAACATTTATACGTCAGGAAAGGCAGGCAGCGCTTATCTTTTTTCTGGGCCCTCTGGTTGTGGTAAAGAAGCAATTGCAATAGCTTTTGCTGCCGGGCTTAATTGCGAGGAGATGTCTAAAATTCCGTGTGGTGATTGCGGGTCTTGTAAACGTTTCAGGACGCTTCAGCATGAGCACCTCACCATTATTGTACCATTACCAAGCTCTAGTGGTGTAACTGGCGGAGAAAAAGGAAAAAAGACAAAAGAGGAAGAAATTACAAAATTATTTCAGGAGGCAATTCAAGAGAAAGCGACGGATCTGTTTTTTAAAATTGTTTTTCCAAGAGCCAGGCAAATTTTAATAAGGTCCATTAGAAGTCTTCGGAAAACACTCTATTTAAAGTCGCATATTAAGGGGAGAAAAATGGTTTTAATTTTTGATGCACATCATCTTTCCACCGGTCAAGGCTCCTCAGGAAACTCACTGTTGAAAATATTAGAGGAACCTCCCAACAATACAACACTGGTTTTAGTGACAGATTATAAGGAGCAACTTTTGCCAACACTTTTATCACGCTGTCAGCAGGTTGATTTTCCCCCGCTCAATCCCGAAGTCATAAAAATGTACCTTGAAAGAACGGGTATCAGCTCTGAAGTGATTCCTTTTGTTACGGAAATATCTCAGGGAGATATGCACAGGGCATCCTCTTTATTAGATAAATCTATGCAGAAAATTGTGCTTTTGATAAAAGACTTGATTGAATCAATTTTTAAAGAGGACAGTTTAAGCTGGCGACAGTTTATCAATGGGTATTCCCGCCTTGCTTTTACAGACCCTCAGGAGTTTATATTTTCGTTTTATCTCCTTCAGTTATGTCTCCGTAGCGCTTACAGAAAAAGGCTGGGATTATTTACAGATGTACTTTTTGCAGAGTTGGAGAATGAACTGGCGTCGTTCAATAAAAAATGTCTGGAAATTGATTTGCTTCGAATTAATTCGTATTTGGAAGAAATAGTTACCGGGTTGAATCGAAATTTGAATACATCAATAGCATTGACTAGTTTGCTGATCAAAGTACACCAGGAAGTGAATGAAAACAGGACAGATGGCTGAGAAGCCTTTTTACATTACAACCCCAATTTATTATGCTAATGATGAACCCCACATTGGGCATTCATATACAACTATTTTAGCAGATGTATTGTCCCGGTATCATCGTTCTATAGGGGAAGAAGTGTTTTTTCTAACCGGCCTTGATGAGCATGGTCAAAAAGTGCAGCAGGCAGCGGAAGAGCGGGGAATTGACCCGCAGCAGCATTGTGATGAAATGGCTCCAAAATGGAAACTCCTGTGGAAAAAACTGCATATTCGATACGATGATTTTATTCGTACGACTGAGCCCCGGCACGAAAAAGTTGTAAAAGATATTTTAACAAAAGTGAAAGATGGCGGAGATATTTACATGGATGAGTACGGCGGTCACTATTGTGTTGGTTGTGAACGGTTTTATACCGAGAAGGAATTAGAGGACGGTAAATGCCCGCAACATGAGAAAGAACTTGAATTTATAACGGAGAAAAACTACTTTTTTAAGATGAGTAAATACCAGCAGAAACTCATTGATTATATCAATGAAAACCCAGAGTTTATTCAACCTCAGCATAGAAAAAATGAGATTCTTGGATTCCTGCGTCAACCACTGGAGGATCTTTGTATTTCTCGCCCGAAGAGCCGACTGAGTTGGGGGGTGGACCTTCCCTTTGATCATGAGTATGTGACGTACGTTTGGTTTGATGCTCTCCTGAATTATGTAACCAGTCTTGGCTATGGTAGTGACCCGGAGTTCTTTGAAAAATGGTGGTCTCAAGCTATTCATCTTATTGGTAAAGATATTTTGATGACTCATGCTGTATACTGGCCCACCATGCTCATGTCCGCAGGCATTTCTCTTCCAAAAACTATTTTTGCGCACGGCTGGTGGCTCATGGAAGAATCGAAAATGAGTAAATCTATGGGCAATGTGGTAGACCCGATGGAACTCATAGATGATTATGGTGTGGACCCGGTGCGGTATTATCTCATGCGTGAAATGGTGCCGGGGCAGGATTCCAATTTTACGATGAGTTCCTTTACCAAACGATATAATAGTGATTTGGCCAACGACTTTGGAAATTTACTGAGTCGTGTGACCAGGTTAATTCAGAAAAACTTTGGTGGAGAATTACCTGAGTGGGGTGAATGTACATCTGCTGAGAATGGGATAAAAAAAGTTGCGGAAGGTACTGTTATAAAAGTGAATGAACTGATTCACGCTATGCGGATAAATGAAGCTATCGAAGAGACCATGCAGTTTATCCGCAGTATAAATCGATACATGGAACAGCAGGTGCCGTGGAAACTGGTAAAAGAGGATAAATCGGCAGCGGGCAGAGTGTTGATAACCGCAGCAGAAGCATTGCGGTTGGGGGCGTTATTATTACAGCCGGTTATGCCAAATCGCACGTTGATTGTTCTGGAAACGCTGGGTGCCGAAAATACAAAATTAGTATGGGGTCAACTCAAATCCGGGAATAAACTAAGAGAGCATTCAGCACTATTCCCAAGAATTAAGGTTAACATTAAACTGCCGGATAAAGAGAAGAAATAGGAAAAAAGTCAGGATTAATTGATATATTTAATAAAAGTTCTCACAACCAATCCGTGGGCTTTAAAGCAATCACTGTTCAATTGTTTTTGTTTTATTATATAGAGTGAGGACCGTTTTTGTTAATTGATTCACACTGCCACCTTTTTTATGAAAATTTAAAGAATAACCTTCCGGCTGTTTTGGAAAGGGCCAATGAACTTGGCGTTACACGTTTTGTATGTGTAGGGACAAACCTGGAAGATTCCAGGGCGAGTTTGAAGCTGGCCGAAGAATATGAGTTTGTTTATGCTTCAGCAGGAATTCATCCGCACGATGCAAAGGATGTTGAGGACGGATATTTGCAGGAATTAGAGGAGCTGTTGAGTCATCCTAAAGTGGTTGCCTGTGGTGAAATGGGATTGGATTACTTTCGAAATATTTCCGATCCTTCTGTTCAAATAAAAGTATTTCGGGAGCAAATGGAGTTAGCTGATGGGATAAATAAACCGGTTATATTCCACAACCGTGAAGCGGATACTGATATGGTCGAAATACTTTCAAAATATAAAAGTGTAGTTGGGGTTGCCCACTGTTTCTCCAGCGATTTAAGAACAGCAAATGCTTTTATAGAGCTTGGATATTTTATCTCTTTTTCGGGGAATCTGACTTTTAAAAATAGCGTCCTGCCCGGGGTTGCCAAATTACTTCCCCTTGAAAGATTGATGGTAGAGACCGATTCGCCCTACCTCAGCCCGGCTCCTTTCAGAGGCAAGCCCAATGAACCGGGGAGAACTCGTTTTGTAGCTGATAAACTTGCAGAAATCCAGGGAATACCAATTGATATCGTAGCTTACAAGACAAGTGAAAACGCAAAAAATCTTTTTGGATTATAATTAAGAATTTTTTAGAAGAACTGTCATACGAGCACCTGAGTCAAGAATTAATTGCTTTTGTAAAAAAAAGAAAGAAATTTAATGCAGTATGCTAAAAAAAAATGGGGTCAGAATTTTCTGGTAGATAAAAATTTACTTAGACGAATTGTGAGCACCCTCAATCTTAAAAGCGAAGATAGGATTCTTGAAATTGGCCCAGGTGAGGGGGCTCTGACAGAATTGATGTTACCTGTTGTGGAAGAAATGGCAGCGGTTGAAATTGATCCCGGGCTTGTAGCTTATTTACGTTCATTGAGACATCTGCAGTCTTGTCATTTTCTTCATAAGAATGTTCTCATACTGAATTTGGATTCGCTTCCCCTTGGATTGCCGGTAAGGGTTGTTGGGAATATTCCGTATAATATTACTTCTCCAATTTTATTTTGGCTAATTAAGCAACGGGACCATTGGTCTGATGCATATTTGATGGTACAGAAAGAAGTGGCGGCGCGGCTGACTGGGAAAGTAGGTACAAAAGCGTATGGGCGTCTTACCGTAATGATTGGAGCATTTATGGACGTGGAAATTTGTTTTAATATTTCTCCAAATGTGTTTGTTCCAAAGCCCAAGGTTGAATCTTCAATAATTCGATTGGTGAAGAAATCGAAACCATTAATTCGAGACGATCAATTTGATCAATTTGAGAAAATTGTATTTTCAGGGTTTTCTAAAAGACGGAAGATGCTCAGGAATTCTTTGAGGGAATGGAGTTTTAATCAACAAATTCAAGCAGAAATTGATTTCAAAAGAAGACCGGAAACATTGTCGGTCCAAGAGTTTGTAAAGCTTCTTAATAGTAGATAAGTGACAAAGTTTGGAATCTTACTAAGAATGTTGTAACTTTATAAGATAACCTTAAATTTAAAAAGGAAATATTTATATGGCCAAAGCTGGAAGAGCTATTAACGAGTCAAACCGAAGTTTAAGCCGGTATTTAGAGGAGATTGGAAAGTATGAACCTCTAAAGCCGGAAGAAGAAATTGTGTGTGCTCAATTAATTAAAAAGGGCGACTCTCCGGCATTGAAAAAATTGACAGAAGCAAATTTGCGGTTTGTTGTGTCAGTAGCAAAAGACTATCAAGGACAAGGACTTCCACTGACGGACTTGATTAATGAAGGTAATCTGGGGCTGATAAAAGCTGCAGGCAGGTTTGATGAAACCAGGGGGTTTAAATTCATATCGTATGCAGTGTGGTGGATTCGACAATCCATTCTTCAGGCTTTAGCTGAACATTCCAGAATTGTTCGCCTTCCATTAAACCGGGTGGGGACAATTAGTAAGATCACGAAAAGAGCTGAAAAATTAGAAGCGGAAGTTGAAAGAAGTCCGAATGAGGATGAACTGGGGCGTCAATTGGAAATGTCTCCTGGTGATGTCCTTGATGCAATGAGAATCTCACGAAGACATCATTCTTTAAATGCTCCTTTTAAAGATGGAGAAAAAAATGCTCTTATTGATGTAATTGAGGATGATAAGCAAATACCGCCCGATACTCCTCTTATGAGTGATTCATTGAAAGACGAAATTCGTCATTCGCTCAATACATTAAAAGAGAGAGAAAGAGACGTAATCAGAATGTACTTTGGTATTGATCGAGATTACGCTTTGACACTGAATGAGATTGGTGAAGAATTCAATCTGACCCGGGAAAGGGTACGGCAAATCAAGGAAAAGGCGATCCGGAGATTACGTCATCGTTCACGGAGTAAGTCTTTGAGGACTTATTTAGGATAATCATAATGAAGGAGAAAATAAATTGGTAGAAGTTAAATTACGTGATGGAGAGCAACTTGAGCGCGCGTTGCGCCGATTTAAAAAAAAGTGGGAACGAGCGGGAATATTAAGAGAAGTCAGGCGAAAATCTTTTTATGTAAAACCCAGTGATGAGAAAAGGGTAGCACGAAAAAAAACCATGAGAAGGCTGGCAAGATTTGCCAGATACGCTGATAATTAGATATTTTTTCAATTACCTATGTAAAAGGTTCGGTGAATATCCCGAACCTTTTTTATTTTTGTATGTAAATTATGAAAATGATTGAATGGTGCTGATTCAAAGTATATCAGGTGTACGGGGTTTAGTGGAAACCGATTTGTCCTCGTTAAAATCAAGACAATATGCAAGGGCAGTACATTTCATGCTTCCCAAAGGAGTGATTATCATTGGGCGTGATAGCCGTCCTTCGGGGGAGGAAATAACAATGGAAATTGTTGATGAATTCATTCATTTGGGAAGGAATGTGATAGATTGTGGAATTGTTCCAACTCCTACTGTACAATTTTTAGTTGGCCAGTCAGACGCTGCAGGAGGAATTGTAGTCACCGCAAGTCACAATCCAATTGAATGGAATGGTTTAAAATTTATTCGTGGAGATGGTATTTTTTTCTATCCTCAGGAATGTGACGAATTATTTTCCCTCGTAGATGATCATTCAAAAACTGAGTCATCAAATCAAAAAGGAATGTATTGGAAAGATAAGAATTCAATTCAAAAACATATAATCCATAATGTCAGCTTGAATTGCATTAATTTAAAAAATATTCGCCGTCGTAAATTTAAAGTTGTGATAGACGCAGTAAATGGCGCAGGTGCGGTAGCCCTGCCAGCCATGTTAGAGGCACTTGGGTGTGATGTAGTGTCCTTAAACTGTGAACCCTCCGGGAAATTTACTCGAGGAACCGAACCATTGCCGGAAAATCTGGATGAACTGTGTCAATTCGTTATCACGAATAAAGCAGATGTAGGATTTGCCGTGGATCCAGACGCAGACCGTCTGGCTGTTGTGTCTGAGAAGGGTGTACCCCTGGGAGAGGAATATACCTTGGTGCTGGCAGCAGAAGGGTACATGAATAAAATGGGAACATCCGAAACATTTGTAGTTAATCTTTCAACCAGCATGGCTTTGGAAAAAACAGCAGAAAAGTACGGATGCAGGGTAGAAAGAACACCAGTGGGGGAAATTAATGTTGTAAAAAAAATGATCGAACTGGGAGCAAATTTTGGTGGCGAAGGAAACGGTGGTGTTATCTTAAAGGAGGCTCACTTTGGGCGGGATTCCCTTGTGGGGGTTACGATGGTCTTGAACCGTATGGTACAGAATAAAAAATCGTTAAGTGAGATTTATTCGGTGTTGCCTCAGTTTAAAATAGTTAAAGATAAGCTAAGTTTGGAAGGGCTAAACGTAGAATCTGCTCTAAAGAACGTAAGAAAAAAGTACAGTGATGTTGAGGTGAATGACATGGATGGGTTGAAATTGACCTGGGATGACAAATGGATTCACTTGCGAAAATCCAACACGGAGCCCATTTTACGTATTTATGCTGAAGCATCCAACAAATCTGAAGCATGGAATCTTGTAGAAAGTGTAAAATCTGCCCTGCAATAAAAACAATAAATAGAAAATATGTTATGATAAATTACTATCCACGAATTTACCCAATTGATCAGGTAGGAGCGGAAGAGAGAGTCAGTCGTTTATTTTCCAGAAGTATAAAAAAAGAATCCAAAATTAGGGCTTTGAAACTAGCCTTAAGCATGATTGACTTGACTACGCTTGAAGGCAAGGATTCTTTGGGTAAAGTAAGGCAGCTCTGTTATAAAGCAGCTCATCTGCACGATCAGTTTTCAAATCTTCCCCAAGTGGCTGCAGTGTGTGTGTATCCCAACATGGTAGATGTAGCAAAAAAAACATTGGAAGGCAGTTCAATTAAAATAGCCGCTGTAGCTACGGCATTCCCCAGTGGGATGACAACCTTAGAAGCTAAGCTAAATGAAGTAAAATCTGTTGTAGATGCAGGTGTCGATGAGGTGGATATGGTAATGTCACGGGGACGGTTTTTGCAGGGAGATTATTCTTATGTTTTTGATGAAGTAGCAAAAGTTAAAAACACATGTGGGCAAGCTCATCTAAAAGTAATCCTGGAAACGGGAGAATTAGTCACATTGGACAACGTGCGGAAAGCGAGTGATTTAGCTATGGACGCAGGAGCGGACTTCATCAAAACATCAACAGGAAAAGTAAAACCAGCGGCCACACCGCCCGTTGTATTAGTCATGTTGGAAGCAATTCGGGACTTTTACAAACGGACCGGAAAAATAGTTGGAATGAAACCAGCCGGGGGAATCAGTACTGCAAAACTAGCCATCCAGTACCTGGTTATGGTTCGAGAAACCCTTGGGAAGGAATGGCTGACTCCAGACAGGTTTCGGTTTGGAGCGAGTTCTTTGGCAAATGATATTTTGATGCAAATTGTCAAACAGTCAACAGGCGTTTATCAATCCATCAATTATTTTTCTATTGATTAGAGAAAAAAATGAGTAAATCAAAGACATTAAAGTTTGATACAGGCGGGGCATACAGTCCTGCTCCTGAAAGCACAGATCATATACAGTTGAAAGACCGGTATGGATTATTTATTGATGGAAACTTTACACCCTCTAAGGCGGGCAAATATTTTGATACAATTAATCCTGCCAATGAGGAAAAAATTTCTGAGGTTCCGGAAGCAAATACGAAGGATGTAGATAGTGCAGTTCAGGCAGCGCGGCAAGCCTACGAAAAGGTGTGGTCAAAAATGAAACCCTCGGAAAGGGGGAAATATATTTTCCGGATTGCACGCTTAATTCAAGAACGGGCACGTGAGTTTGCAGTGATTGAATCCCTGGATGGTGGAAAGCCTATCAGGGAATCCCGCG